>CADCWC010000420.1 GCA_902806305.1 uncultured Thermoleophilia bacterium
GACCGTCGCGATGGCCAGCAGCACGATCGCCAGCAGGAAGTGCGCCATCACCGCGACGGGATGCAGGTCGAGCAGCACGGTGACCGCGCCGAGCGGCGCCTGGGCGGCGGTGCCGACGCCGACCGCGACCGCCATCCAGAACCAGTCGCGGTGCGAGCGGCGGTACCATCGGCGCGCGCTGACGGCCAGCAGCGCGGCGGCGACGAGCAGCGCCAGCGCGACGAGCCGGTTCGAGAACTCGATCAGCGCGTGCCCCTCGACCGCCGGGACCGGCCGGCCGTTGCAGAGCGGCCAGTCGGGGCAGCCGAGGCCCGAGTCGGTCACCCGGACGAGCGCGCCCGACGCGATGTTGACGTAGAGCAGGACGAACGTCGCCACCACGAGCCGCGGGAACGCGTCATGGCCGGTCAGCCGCCGCAGGACCCTCCCCGGCAGGTTGCCACGCCGGGGGTCGGCCGCGCTGACGGGGCCACGGGTCACGCGTTCAGGCTAGCGCGTGGCGGACGTCCGGGACCGGGAAGGAGCCCTCACGTACGTCAGTCGACGTAGGGCGCGCGGGCGAGCGCCTGCTCGTAGGCGGCGCGCGTGTGGACGGGCGCGCCGTGCGACACGATCACGCGCTCGAACGGCAGCTCGAGCAGCTTCCGGAGGGCGGGCAGCGCGCGCTCGGCGTGCCACGGAGTCGACCAGACGCGCAGCTCGCCGTCCGGAGCGGTGAGCGCGTCCGCGAAGACGACCGTGGCGTGGTCCGGCAGCCAGAGCGGCGTCTCGGACCGCCCTCGCCCGTCGTACAGGGCGACCAGCCCGCCCGGGAGCTCGCTGCCGGGCTCGATCGGCTCGAGCTCCGTCTCCGGGACGTCGTGGCGCCAGAACAGGCTCGGACCGAAGGCCCGGGCGCCGTAGCGGCGGACCACGACGTCGACGTCCCGGACGTGGTCGGGCTTCAGGACGACGGCGAGGGTCGGCGGACGTGCGTCGAGCCGGTCCCAGACCTCGCTCGGGCCGTTCGGCGGGACGAGCGCGTCGAGGACGGCCACCTCACCGCGCGCCTCGACGCACGTCGAGCTGACGACCTGCGCCCAGCCGGCGTCGGGCGTCCAGTCCGGATGCGCGATGCGCCAGAGCCACAGGCCGGGCGCGACGTCCACCACCATCGGCGTGAGGTCCTCGGCCACGGTCGGGATGGTCGCAGAGGCGTCGCGCCGACGTCAGACGACGGCCACGTCGGCCTCGAAGCTGCGTCGCCGGCTGCCGCGCGTCGCGTCGCCGAGCGCCGCCGCGAGCCGCGCCACACCGCGATCGGCCTCCGCCGCCGAGGCCGTCGAGAAGGAGAGGCGCAGGTGGTTCGTGGCCACGCCCGGCGGGACGTAGACGTGACCCGGCGAGACGATCACGCCGCGCTCCAGCGCCCGCGAGAAGATCTCCTCCTCGGAGACCCGCTCGGGCAGGCGCAGCCACAGGTTGAAGCCCGCGCGGGGCTCGACCCACGTCGCGCGGCCACCCAGCCGACGCTCCAGGCTGCGCAGGAAGGCGTCGCGCCGGGCGCCGTACGCGCGCCGCTGACGCTCCAGGTGCGACGCGGCCTCGGGGCGCTCCAGGTAGCGGGCGAGCGCCCGCGCCAGCGGAGGGGAGGTGTAGCGGTCGGCGACGAGCTTCGCGGCCAGGATGCGGCGGTCGAAGGCCGCGGGCGCGTGGATCACGCCGAGGCGCAAGCCGGGCACGACGGTCTTCGCGAAGCTCTTGACGAGCAGGACGGGCGCCTCGGGCTCGAACGCGGCGACGGGCGCCGGCACCGGGCCGTCGTGGATCAGCTCGGCGCCCGTGTCGTCCTCCAGGATCACGAGGCCCGCCCGGGCCGAGAGGTCGGCCAGGGCGCGCCGCCGCTCGTCGGAGAGGACCACGCCGGTGGCGTTGTTGCCGGTCGGGTTCACGAACAGCAGACGCACCCGCTCCTGGCCGAGCGCCTCCTCGACGCGGTCGACCCGCAGGCCCTCGCCGTCGGTCGGAACCGGCACGATGCGGGCCCGCGACGCCATCAGCGAGTCGATCGCCCCGGCGTAGGTCGGCGTCTCGCAGAGCACGACGTCACCCGGCTCGACGAGCGCGCGGACGGCCAGGTCGATGGCCTGCTGCCCCGAGGTGGTCACGAGCAGCGCGTCCTCGTCGACCGTCAGGCCCCGCCGGGCCCAGGTCGCGGCGACCACGCGTCGCAGGCCCGGGTCGCCCCGTGGCGGCCCGTAGCCGAGCAGGCTCGCCCCATCCTCGCGCACCACCGCCTCGAGCTCGGTCGCGACGGCGGCGGCCACCTCGGCGTCGACCTCCGGCACGCCCGCCGAGAGGTTGATTGACCCGGACCGGCGCGCCCCGGCGAGTCGCTCCTGAAGGTCGAGCGTGGCCGACACCGCCGGCGGTCGACGGTTCGGCCCGAGGTCGACGAGCGCGTCGTCGCCCGACCGGCGGCGGGCCACGTAGCTCCCCCGGCCCACCCGGGCCACGATCCGCCCCTCCCGGCCGAGCAACGCGTAGGCCTGTCCCGCGACCGCCACCGAGACGTGCTCGGCGACGGCGAGCTCCCGCACCGGCGGCAGGCGCTCCCCCGCGGCCCACTCGCCGGCGTCGAGGCGGCTCCGCAGACGGGTGGCGAGGTCGGTGGCGAGCGACATTGTCCCGAGGCGTCCGGGCCGGGTGGGGCACGAGCCGCGAACACCAGTATGACGCGCGGCCCGGCAGCGGGGACCGGGCCGCGCGGGTCGACGCCTCGAGGTCAGACGGTGGCGGCCACAGGGACGGCGCGGGCGGCGACCTCGGCGACGCGGCGGCCGAGGTAGCGCGCGTGGTCGCGATCCGCCTGGCCGGGGGCGTCGGGGCCGTCGGCGGTCACCGAGACGCCGTAGGGGTTGCCCCCCGACGCGAAGATCGACGGGTCGGTGTAGCCCGGCGGGACGATGATGCCGCCGAAGTGGTAGATCGTGTTGTAGAGGGCGAGCAGGGTCGCCTCCTGACCCCCGTGCGCGTTCTGGGCCGAGGTGAACCCCGAGTAGACCTTGTCCGCGAGCAGGCCCTGGCCCCACAGCGGCCCGGTCGTGTCCATGAACGCCTTCAGCTGCGCGGCCACGTTGCCGTACCGGGTCGGCGAGCCGAACACGATCGCGTCCGCCCACTGGAGGTCGTCGTGGGTCGGCTGCGGGTCGTCCTTCGTGGCGTCGACGAAGGCACGCCAGGCGGGGTTCGCGTCGATGGCGGCGTCGGGGGCGGTCTCCGCGACCTTGAGGACGCGGACCTCTGCGCCGGCGGAGCGGGCGCCCTCGGCGACCTCCTCGGCGATGGCCCGGTTCGTGCCGGTGGACGAGTAGTAGACGATGGCGACGCGAGTCATGGGGCTCCCTGTGGCTCCAGCGGACCACCGTCCGGCTGGCACTGTCGATGGATCGGACCGTGGTCCGGTTCCGGAGATGACGACCTTCCCGTCAGCGAGACGCCGACGCGTCGCGGACGGGCCGATGCCGCGCGAGAACCGCAGGCGGGTCCTCGAGGCGGCGCATCGACCCTTCGCAGCGGAGCAGGCCGCGGACGTGGCCGCGCTCGGGGCGCGCGGCCTCGTCGCGCCCGCCGCAGGCGGCTGATCAGGCAGGCTCGTCGGCGAGCTCGTGCTGCAGTCCGCGGCCGGCCAGGGGGCGGAGGACGTCGGGCATCCACCAGTTCCAGCGGCCCATGAGCGCCATCAGACTGGGGACGACGAGCGTCCGGATCAGCGTCACGTCGAGCAGCACCGCCATCGCGAGCCCGAACCCGAGCTGCTGCATCTCGATCGAGCGGCTGGTGGCGAGGCCGCCGAAGGCGAGCACCATGATGAGCGCCGCCGACGTGATGATCTTCCCGGTCTTCGCGAGCCCCGTCGTGACGGCCCGGGCGTATCGC
>CADCWC010000421.1 GCA_902806305.1 uncultured Thermoleophilia bacterium
CACGGCGAGGGCCGACCGGCCGGCGAGCAGCGTCGCGATGACCTCCTCCTGTCCCGGTCGGAACGACTCGAAGCCGAAGTGGCGCCGCAGGAGCTCGCGGGGCCCGGGCGCAGCCGCCTGGCCGGACGTGGCGTCGACCGGCGTCAGGCCCGGAGGACCGCGAGGCGCTCGGCGTCGGCGGGCGGGAAGTCGGCCTCCCACGCCTCCGTCCGCGTCCCGCGCTCGTCGAGCTCGTCGAGCGCGACCTCGAGCAGCCGACGGACGGTGCGGTCGGCCTCCTCCGCGTTGCCCGTCCGCTGCAGGATCAACGCCCACGCCTGGTCGAAGAGCACGGGGAGCCGCACGGCCGCGATCGAGCGGGGCAGCAGCGCGTCGCCGCCCGGCAGGCCGAGCTGCCACGCGGCGAGCGACAGCAGACACCCCTCGCCGTCGTCGCGGCACCCCCAGTCACCGCCCGTCAGCTGCAGGTCGTCGCGGCCGAGCGCGTCCCGCAGCGCGCCGCGGGTCTCGTCGTCGAGGTCGCCGAGGCCCCGGCTGAGCGCGGCGATCGCCTCCCGCTCGCGAGCCGCCAGGTCGGGTGGTCGTCGCATGGCACGATCGTAGCGCCGCCGATCGCCGTCTGCGCGTCGGCCGCTCCGGGCGCTAGGCGGGCACCGCGCGGCGGAGCCCTCGTCCCCCCGTGAGCGCGACCAGGGGGACGCCGACGCCGAGCACGACCGCCGCGAAGCCGAACGTGGCCGCCGCGTCGACGGAGTACAGGGCGCCGCCGACCACGTTCCCCACCGCGCCGCCGAGGCCGATGGCGGTGCTCGTGAACAGCGCCTGCGCCGTGGCGCTCAGGCCCTCGGGAGCCAGGCGCCGGGCGAGCGTCACGCCCGCCACCCAGGACACGGCGTACGCGGGGCCGTGGCCGAGTTGGAGCACCACGACGAACCACGGCGCGTCGATCACCGCCAGGGCGAGCGCGCGGCCGGCGTAGAGCACGTAGGCGGCCACGAACACCTCCACCGCGCCGAACCGGCGGAGCAGTCGGCCGGCCAGGAACATGAAGGGTGGCTCGCTCACCACGGCGAGCACGACCGCCAGGCCGACGAGTCCGCGGGCCCCGAGGTCGTCGAGGTGGAGCGGCACGTAGGCGTTCACGGCGCCGAGCCCGGTGCCGCCGAGGAACGCCATCGCCAGGAAGGCCCACAGCCGCCGGTCGGCCGCGAGCACGCGCGCCTGGCCGACGAAGTCCCCGGAGGCTGCGCGCCGACCGACCGGGATCCGCAGCGCGCAGAGCGCGCACGCGAGCATCAGCACGACGTAGACGACGAAGATCGAGCGTGGACCGTTGGTGGCGACGAGCCACCCGACGACGACCGCCGAGACGCCCCAGCCGACGGAGCCCCACAGGCGGAGGCGGCCGTACTCCGCGTGCCGTCCGGTGAGGGCCACGAGCGCGCTCGAGTCGATCAGGGCCGGACCGGCCGAGGCGAACGCGGCGTGCACGAGCGCCATCGGCAGCAGCCAGGCCACGCGGTCACCGGAGGCGAGCAGCAGGGCGGCGACGGTGGCGCCCGCGCAGGTCGTGGCGAGGACGGCGCGGTGGCGGTGCCGCGCGTCGGCGAGCGCGCCCCAGGCCGGCGTGGCCACGATGGTGACCAGGAGCGGCAGGCCCGTGAGCCACCCGATCGTGGAGGCCTCGTAGCCCAGGCTGCGGTAGTAGATCGCGATGAAGGGCAGGAACGCGCCCCAGGCGCCGAAGACGCAGAAGAAGGCCGCGCCGACGACGAGCGTCCCACGGTCGCCCGACGTGCCGATCGTCGCCCGCACGGGCGCGCGCGGCCCGGCACCCGTCATCCGGTGCTCACCGCGGCGGCAGGGCGTCGAACGTCCTGTCGATCTCCTCGAGCAGCAGCAGCGTGGAGCGCACGCCGGCCTCCAGGTACTCCTCGCCGATCTCGGGCGTCGCGCCCGTCGCGTCGCCCCAGGTGCCCGACGCGGTCGCGCGATGCACCGATCCGGGCGTCGTGAAGAAGAACGCCGTGTGGACGGCGCCGGTGTTCCGGACCCGGTACTCCGGGAACGGCGGGAGCTCGCGGTTCAGCAGGTCCACGTCCACGAGCCGTGCGTCGACCGCCATCACGGCCGAGGCCTCGGCCTCGTTGGCGTGGAGCCCGGCGTCGCCCGACTGCCAGCGCGCGTGCTCCTCGGCCGTGAACCCGTCCCAGTAGTTGACGGGGAACGCCCGCACGCCCGCGGGCAGCGTCTCGGCGGCCGTCGCGCAGGCGTGGGCGATCGCGAACGTGTTGTCGAAGTGGCCGTTCACGAACACGATCCGCCGCATGCCCATCGTCGCGAAGCAGCGGCAGAGGTCCTCCACGAGCGCGCAGAACGTCGAGAGACGCAGGTGGACGACGCCGCGGAACCCGACGTGGGGGTAGGAGAGCGCGTAGGGCACGGGCGGGGCCACGACGGCGTTGATGCGCTCGGCCACCCGCCGCGACACCTCGCCCGCGAGCAGCGTGTCGGTGCAGAGCGGCGAGTGCGGCCCGTGCTGCTCCGTGGCACCGACCGGCACGAGCACCGTGTCGCCGCCGCCCCGGACGTACGCGTCGACCTCCGGGTCCGTCATCTCGCCGAGCAGCACCGTCGGTGCCTTCATCCGTCCTCCTCGGGGTAGCCGGTCGTCCACACGCGCCGGCGGTCGGCTAGTCTAGACGTCCGGACCGGTATCCCGGCTCGGGACGCGGAGGACCGAAGGATGGCGGGACTCGAGCCGGGCTTCGTCCCGCGCTACTACGAGATCGAGCAGGCGCTCCGGGCCCGTGTGGCCGCCCTCCGGCCCGGCGACCTGCTGCCCTCCGACGCGATGCTGTGCGTCGAGTTCGGCGTCAGCCGCATGACCGCCCGCAACGCCATGCAGCGCCTGGCCCAGGAGCGCCTCGTCCAGCGTGTCCCGGGTCGGGGCACCTTCGTGGCCACCCCGCCGGTGCACCGCCAGGCCGACAGCCTGCTCTCCTTCAGCACCGAGATGCGGCGCCAGGGCCGGGTGCCGACGAGTCGCGTGCTCGAGTGCGGGATCCGGCCCGCCACCGACGAGGAGGTCGACCGGCTCGCCCTCTGGCCCGGCGCGGAGGTGGTCGGCCTGCGCCGGGTGCGGCTCGCGGACGGCGAGCCGATCGCCGTCGAGTCCACGGCCCTCCGGGCGGACTGCGCCCCGGTCGTCCTCGACGCCGACCTCGAGCGCGCCTCGCTCCACGCCGCCCTGGTCGCCGGGGGCAAGGTCCTCGCCAACGGGCGCGCGCGGATCTGGGCCGGGACGGCGGGGGTCGAGGACGCGGCGGTGCTGGCCGTGCCGGAGGGGGCCGCCCTGCTCGTCGAGCGCCGGATCATCCTGGACGACCGCGGGACGCCGATCGAGCGGACGGAGTCGCGCTACGCGGCCGAGCGCTACGGCCTCGAGGTGCAGTTCGACGTCGAGCGCGACGAGTCGGCCGGTCGGCGGCGCTGAGGCGCGGCGGCGACCGGTCCGCCTTGACGCCGTCGCCTCGGGGCGTGGACGATACGGGCGTTCCGACGGTCGACGGCGAGCCGCTCGCGGCTCCGGAAGGAGCACGCGTGGCGCAGGCAGGGTCGATCGGTGCCGCCGTGGTGGGCACCGGGTTCATCGGCGCGGTGCACGTCGAGGCGCTCCGGCGGATCGGCGTCGACGTGCGTGGCGTCGTCGGCTCGAGTCCGGAGCGCGCCCGGGAGCGTGGAGCCGAGGCGGGCCTGCCGTCCGCCTACGCGTCGCTCGACGAGGCGCTCGCCGACGACGGCGTCCGCGTCGTCCACATCACCTCGCCGAACCATCTGCACCACGCCCAGGTCCGGGCCGTGCTCGCGGCCGGTCGCCACGTCGTCTGCGAGAAGCCCCTCGCGATGACGCCG
>CADCWC010000422.1 GCA_902806305.1 uncultured Thermoleophilia bacterium
AGCGCCAGGGTGACGAGCAGGAGCACCCGGCCCTCGAGCGGCAGCTCGCGGCTCCGCACGGAGGCGCCCGACCGCGGGCGCGCAGGGGTCGACGTCGCAGAGCGGGCCATGCGGGTGCCCCTCTTCGCCGTCGCCCGCTACCCCCCTCCCCCGCCCGCCACGGCCGCCGCCTGGACCTCGAGCCAGGCCGGGACCGGCCGACGTTCGCGCACGACCCACGGCAGCCCGGCGAGCGCGGCCGCCGCGCCGGCGCGCCGGTCGGCGTCCACGAGCGCGGACCGCAGCGTTCCCGTCGTGCCCGCCACGACGCACCGCGCCGAGCGCCGGAGCCAGAGCGTCCACAGGTCGTTGCGCAGCTCGCCGGCGCGTCGCCCGCCCGCGTCACGGCTCGGTGACGCGTGATGGTGGGCGACGAGCGTCGGGACGTAGGCGACGGCGTGCCCGGCCGCCCACAGGTCGAGCGCCAGAAGCCCCTCCTCGCCACCGACGCCGTAGCGCGGGTGGAAGCCGCCGACGTCGAGGTAGGCGGCGCGCCGCACGATCGCGCCGCACGCCACGAAGCCGAGCACGGCCGGCCCGGGCAGCGGCTCGTCGACCCGCATCGGACTGCGGGCCATCGCCTCGCAGACCGGGTCGTCGCCCCCGTCGCGGACGACGACCCGGCCGGCCGCCAGCCCGAGCCGCGGGAACCGGCCGAACAGCTCGACGGCGGCCGGGAGCGCGCCGGGGTCCCACCAGGAGTCGTCGTCGTTGAAGGCCACGAGCGGCGTGCCGGCCGTGCGCACGCCGACGGTGCGGGCGGCGGCGCCCCGGTTCTCGGACAGGGCCACGAGCGTCACGGGGCCGCGCCGGGACGCCGCGCGGGTCACCTCGCGGGTCGCGTCCGACGAGGCGTTGTCGACGACGACGATCGGCGGTGGACTCGGGACGCCGAGCAGCCGGTCGAGCGTCGCGGCGAGATCGGCGGCGCGGTCGCGGGTGGCGATGACGAGCGAGATCGGCGGGGCGGCGGGCACGCGCTCCTCGGGCGGGTGTCGGCGGTCGGAGCTGGCCGCCCCGGCCGGTCGGCCGCGGCGGATAGGCTCCGGCGATGGTCGCCGCTCCCGACCCGACGCGGGTGAAGCTCGTGGTGTACGTCCCGGCCTCCCACGTCGAGGCGGTGGTCGAGGCGCTGCACGGCGCGGGCGCCGGGCGGCTCGGATCCTACGACCACTGCGTCTCGACGGCTCCTGTGACCGGCCGCTGGCGGCCGCTGCCGGGTGCGCGCCCCTGGCTCGGCACGGTCGGAGCGATCGAGTCGGCGGCGGAGGTGCGCCTCGAGACGCGCTGCCCGGTCGAGCACGTGGCCGCGGCCCTGGCCGCGGTCCGTGCGGTCCATCCCTACGAGGAGCCGACGGTCGACGTCGTCCCGCTCCTCGACCCGCCGACGACGGAGCCCGACCCGCGTCCCCGTCCGGACGAGGCCGAGGCCGAGCTCTGGCCGCCGGGCACCGCCGGCACGCTCGTGACGCTCGACCACGACGGTGCGCCCTTCGCCATCCCGGTGAGCGCGGCGCGGGCCCGGGCGGGCGACCGCGACCGCGTCGTGTTCGCGCTCGCGCTGCGCCGCGGCTCCCTGGTCCGCCTCCGGCGGGACGGGCGGGCGGCGCTCAGCATCGTCGGCTCCGACGTCGCCCTGACCCTGCGCGGACGGGCTCTGATCCTCGAGGAGGGCCCTGAGGAGGCGCCGCGGGTGGCGGTGCTCGAGCTCCGCGTCGCGGCGCGTGACGACCACCGGCATCCCGACACCGTGCTGCGCGGCCCCGTCGCGTGGGGGTGGCGGACGGCCGAGGCGGCGGAACGGGACGCCGCCGTGCACCGGGCGCTGACGCGGCACCTCGACCAGATCTGACCGTCTCCGCAAAGTTTTCTTTGCAAATAAGTCTTTGCGGTGCTAGCGTGGCCGATATGCCCGAGTCCGACGTCAAGCGCCTCGACAGCGGCAGCCTGAAGGCGCTCGCCCACCCGCTCCGGATGCGTCTGCTCGGGTCGTTGCGGCGCGACGGTCCCGCGACCGCGAGCGCGCTCGGCAGGCGGCTGGGCGAGTCGAGCGGGGCCACGAGCTACCACCTGCGGCAGCTGGAGCGGCACGGGTTCGTCGAGGAGGACACGGCCCGCGGCGACGGTCGCGACCGCTGGTGGCGCTCGACGCACCGCCACACCGTCTGGGACGCCACGCAGTTCGACGACGACCCCGGGGCACGCGAGGCGCTCGACGTCTTCGCCCGCCAGCGGCTGGCCGGGCACGCCGCCCTGGTCGAGACCTGGCTCGCCACGCGGACCGACTGGTCCCCGGCCTGGCGGGAGGCCGCCGGTGAGGACGACTACCTGCTCCGGCTCGACGTCGCCCAGCTGGCAGCGATGACCGCCGAGCTCCGCGCCACCGTCGAGCGCTACGCCCGGACGCCGGCGTCCCCGGAGGCCGAGAACATCGCCGTCCTGCTCTACGCGCTGCCCGAGCGCCGGGCGGAGGACGCGACGTGAGCGCGCCCCCGACCGCGGCCGCCGCCCGCCGCGCCTACCTCGTCGTGCTCGCGCTGCGGTGGCTCCCGACGGGGCTGATGGTGCCGATCTTCGTGCTCCTGATGACCGGCCGCGGCCTGAGCCTGGCGGAGGTCGGCGTGGCGGCCGCCGCGCAGGGGGTGGCGATCGTGGTCTTCGAGCTGCCGACGGGCGGCCTCGCGGACGCGATCGGCCGCCGCCCCGTGCTGGTGCTGTCCTCGCTCGTGGCCACGGCCGGCCTGGCCCTGCTGCTCGTGGCCGACGACGTGACGACCTTCGCGCTCGCGTGGGCCGTCATGGGCGTCTACCGCGCGCTCGACTCGGGCCCGCTCGAGGCCTGGTTCGTCGACGCCGCCCTGGCGGCCGAGCCCGACCGGCGGCTCGAGCACGATCTGACCCGCGCCGGTGTGGTGCTCGGACTCTCGCTCGCCGTCGGCGCCGTGGCCGGCGGCGCGCTCGGCGCCGCGGTGGCGGGCCGCGACGGCGTCGCGGCGACGGAGCCGTTGACCGCGATGGTGGCCGCCGCGCTGGTGCTGGAGGTCGTGCACCTGGTGGCGGTCCTGATCCTCGTCCGCGAGCGGCGGCCCGCCCGGGGCCTCGGCGCCGCTGTCCGCGCGGCACGGGCCACGCCGACCGTCGTCCGCGCTGCGCTCGACGTGATGCGCCGTGACCGCGGACTGCTCGCGCTGCTCGGCGTCGAGGTGCTGTGGGGCGTCGGGCTGACGGGTATCGAGCGGTTCTGGCAGCCGCGCGCCGCCGAGCTGCTGGACGGCGCCGTCGACGACCTGTTCGTGCTCGGCCTGCTCGGCGCCGCCGGCTGGCTGGCGCACGCGGGCGGCGCGGCGCTCCTGCCGCCGCTGCTCCGGCTCGTCGGCGGTCGCACGGAGTGGGCCGCCGCGCTGCTCCGCATCCTGCAGGGCGCCGCGGTCCTCGGCCTGGCGCTGGTCGGCGGCTTCACGGGTCTCGTGATCGCGTACGTCGCCGTCTACGTCGCCCACGGCGCGTCGAACCCGGCCCACGAGGCGCTCCTGCACCGGCGCGTGGCCGCGGCCGAGCGGGCGACGGTGCTGTCGGCCAACTCGCTCGTGAGTCAGGGCAGCGGCGCGCTCGGCGGCATCGCGCTCGGCGTGCTCGCCGGCGCGGCCGGCATCCCGGTCACGTGGGCCGTCACGGCGGCGATCCTGGCCGCCGCCGCGCCGCTCTACCTCGTGCGCGGCACGCCCCGGGCCGCACGCATATCCTTGCCGACCGACTCCGACCGACGACCGACGGCACCCGCCGGCGTCACGGCGGGGCCGGGGGAGCAGCAGTGAGCAACGCCCACGACCCTCCGACGGACGCCCCTGCCGCGGCCGGCCACGCCCGTTCGCGGC
>CADCWC010000423.1 GCA_902806305.1 uncultured Thermoleophilia bacterium
GCGTGGCCCCCGTCCCGATGCGGCCGCGCCCGCCCGCCTCGCCCGTCACGCTCGGGGAGCTCGCCGCCCGTGCGTAGCGTCGTCGTCGGGGCGGGCATCGCGGGGCTCGTCCTGGCGGTCGAGCTCCGCCGGCGTGGGGGCGACGTCACCGTCGTGGAGTCGCGCTACCCGGGGGCGGGCAACTCGACCCGGAACGTCGGCCGGGTGCGCCGGATGCAGCTGACCGCCGACCTGACGGAGATCTCGTGCCGCGCGTCGGATCTGTGGGCGCGGCTCGACGAGCGGACCGGCGGGCGCAACCCGCTGCTCTACCCGACGCGCTACGTCTGGGTGCTCTACGGCGAGGACGAGCGGGCCGTCGTCGAGCCGCTCCAGCCGATGTGGGACCGGTACGGCGCGCGCACCCGCGTGGTCGGGTCGGCGGCCGTGCTCGACGCGGTGCCCGTGCTCGCGGGCGGCGACCGTCCCGTCGGGGGCGTCATCGGGGAGGCCGCGATCGTCCACCACGACGCGGCGGTGTACGCGCTCTACCTGCGGGCCCGCGAGACCGGCGTGCGCTTCGCGGTCGGCGACGAGGTGACGCACGTCGACGTCACGGACGGACGGGCTGCGGGCGTCGTGACCGCGTCGGGTCGCACGATCCGGGGCGACGTGGTGGTCAACGCCGCGGGTGGCCGCTCGGGCGAGCTGGCACGGGCCTCCGGCGTCGCGGTGCCGAACGCGCCGATCCGCCGCGAGGTGCTCGTGACCGAGCCGAGCCGCCCGTTCATGACGCCCGCGGTGACCTTCTACCGCCCCCAGGAGGGCTGGTTCAACCAGACCCTGCGCGGCGAGCTGGTGGCGGGCGTCGTCGACGTCGACGAGCCGACCGGCATGACCGAGGAGTCGTCGCTGCGCTTCCTGGGCCGCACCGCCCGCGTCGTGCTGACCAAGGCGCCCCGGCTCGCGGAGCTGCGGGTCGTCCGGCAGTGGGCGGGCGTCTACGACACCACGCCGGACAAGCGGCCGCTCGTCGGCGAGCACGACGCGCTGCCGGGCTTCTTCGCGTTGAACGGCTGGTCCGGACGCGGCATCCTGCTCGCCCCGCTCTGCGCCGAGCTCCTGGCCCGGCAGATCGCGGGCCACGGCCGGGACTCGGTGCTCGCCGGCTTCGACCCGAACCGGTTCAGCGGCGCCGAGACCGTCGCGGCGGTACCAGGCGACTACTACAGCGGCTACGCCCACTAGGAGGACCTGACGTGACCCGGATCTGCTTCCTGAACCCGTTCGGGACCGACGACTACGACGGGCTGATCGCCGAGACGCTGACGCCCTCGCTGCGCCCCGGCACCGAGCTCGAGATCCGCCACCTCACGAACTGCCCCCGCAACATCGACTACTACGTGCCGAAGCACCTGGTGGAGGTGGAGATCCTGAAGGCGGTCGTGGACGCCGAGCGCGAGGGCTTCGACGCCTTCGTCATCGGCTGCTGCTACGACCCGGCGCTCACCCAGGCCCGCGAGCTGACCGACATGCCGGTGGTCGGGCCGCTCGAAGCCGGCGTGCTGCTGTCGCGGCTCTTCGGGCACCGCTTCTCGGTCGTGACCGACCACCGCAAGGCCGTCCCGGAGATCGAGGACCGCGTCCGGGTGTACGGCGCGGAGGCGAACTGCCGCTCCGTCAGCGCGATCGACTGGTACGTCGACGACATGATCGGCGACCCGCCCCGGGTGGCCCGGGAGGCGCACGCGCGCTGCCGCGAGGTGCTGGAGCGCGACGGCGCCGAGTGCATCGTCCTCGGCTGCACGATCATCGCCGCGTGCTACGAGCAGGCCGTGCTGCGCGGGGCGCGCGAGCTCACGGACATCACGATCGTCAACCCGAACCTGATGGCGGTGAAGACCGCGGAGCTGTTCGCCGACCTCCGCGCCGTCGGCCAGTACCGGATCAGCAGGCGGGGCTACTACCAGCAGCACGCCCAGCACGACGCCGCCGAGGCGGCCTCCATCCTCGAGCTCCTCATCCCGCCGGCGCCGGCCGGATCGGGAGCCCTGCGGTGACGAAGCACGTGGTCGTGGTCGGCGGCGGCATCGTCGGCTGCGCCACGGCCTACTTCGCGGCTCGCGACGGGCTCCGGGTCACGCTGCTCGAGCGCCGGGAGCTCGCCTTCGGGGCCTCGGGGCGGAATCCGGGCTTCGTCTGGCTGCACTGCCGGAACCCCGGCTTCGCGCTCGAGGTCTCGCTCCGCGGTCGGGCGCTCTACCCCGAGCTGCTCGAGGAGCTGCCCGGTGGCTTCGAGTTCCGCCCGAACGGCGGGCTCATCTACTTCAACACCCCGGAGCAGGGCACCGTCTTCGAGGAGTTCGTGGCCGCCCGGCGGGCGCACGGCCTGGAGGTGGAGCTGATCGACGGCGCCGAGGTCCGCCGGCTGGTGCCGCCGATCCGCGAGGACGTGCTCGGGGCGAGCTTCTGCCCCCTCGACGCGCAGATCACCACGTCGACCGTCGTGCGGGCACTGGCGGCGGGGGCGCGGGCCGAGGGCGCCGAGGTACGCGAGGGCGTGGGCGTCGACGCCCTGCTGCTCGCGGGCGACGAGGTGGTCGGCGTCGTGACGGACGAGGGGCCGCTCGAGGCCGACGCCGTGGTCGTGGCCGCGGGCGTCTGGAGCCGTGGGCTGCTCGCCGGCCTCGGCATCGACGTGCCGATCGGCCACGAGCGCCTGCAGGTGCTGGCCACGGACCCGCTGCCGCCGTCGATCGAGGCGCTCGTCTACGGGCCGCTCGCCACGAAGCAGTACCAGCTGTTCCGGGAGTTGCCGTCGTGGGACGCGGGCCTGTTCACCGCGGGCTACGAGGACGAGCGGGCGATCGAGATGCTGCTGCTCCTGGCCCAGCGGGAGAACGGCGAGATCCTCATGGGGTGTCCGATGGACTACCCGGAGGAGATCGACCTGCGCCCGACGCTGGCGGGGCTGCTCGCCACCGCGCGCGCCGTGTCCGAGGACTTCCCGGGCCTCCGGAACGTGCCGATGAACCGCGCGTGGGCGGGCAGCCTGCCCTACACGGCGGACATGGTCCCGGTCATCGACGAGGTCCGGCCGGGGCTGTTCCTCGCGGCCGGGCACGTCTTCGGCAACGCCGCGGGGCCGATGACGGGTCGCCTGATCGCGCAGCTCGTCCAGGGACAGGAGCCGGAGATGGATCTCTCGGAGGCGCGCTTCGACCGCGGCCTCGCGCCGATCGAGCTCGGGGCGGCGGCGCGGTGGTGAGCCGCCCCCAGACGGCGCCGGGCGGCGCCACCGTGCACCGGCATCTCTCGAAGAGCGCCTACGCCTACGAGGAGCTGCGGCGACGCGTGCTGGACGGCGAGCTAACGCCCGGACGACGCCTCCTGCTCCGGCCCCTGGCCGACGAGCTCGGGCTGAGCGTCATGCCGGTGCGCGACGCGCTCCGGCTGCTGGAGCGCGACGGGCTCGTGACGAGCGAGACGCACCGCGGGGCCACCGTGACCCAGATCTCGGCCGACACGGTCATCGAGACGATCGGCGTCCGCATGTGGCTCGAGGTGCTGGCCGTGCGCGAGGCCGTCCCCCGCCACGACGCCGCCACGCTCGCCGACGCCCGCCGCGAGCTGGACGCGGCCCGGGACGCGATCGCGAGCGACGACGGCCTGGCCTACGCACGGGCCAACCGTCGCCTCCACGAGGCGCTCGAGGCGCCCGCGCCGCAGGCGGTCCGCGACCTCGTCGACGAGCTGTGGGAGCGGCTCTGGCAGGCGCGGCGGCGGATGTCGCTCTTCTCGCTGCTCCCCGCGGTCCGCGAGACCGCGCAGCGCGAGCACGAGGAGCTCTACGACGCCGTGGCCCGTGGCGACGCGGGCGCCGCCGCCGCCGCGATGGAGCGTCACCGGGCGTCGA
>CADCWC010000424.1 GCA_902806305.1 uncultured Thermoleophilia bacterium
GACGTCGCCGTTCGCCGCGATGCGGTCCGCACCCACGACGACGACGTCGATCCGGCCCTCGCCGAACAGCGCGGCCACGGCGTTGTCCGTCACGAGGGTGTGGGCGATCCCGTCCGTCGCGAGCTCCCACGCGGTCAGGCGCGATCCCTGGAGCAGCGGTCGCGTCTCCGGGACCCAGACGTGCGGTTCCTGGCCGTCATCGGCGAGGGTCCGGACCACGCCGAGCGCCGAGCCGTACCCGGCCGTGGCGAGCGCCCCGGCGTTGCACTGCGTCAGCAGCTGGGCGCGCGGCCCGAACAGCGCAGCGCCGTGGACGCCCATCCGACGGCAGCGCGCCACCTCCTCGGCGTGCACCGCCCGGGCCCGCGACGCGACGGCGCGGCGCAGCTCGTCGGGGTCGTCCCACGGCTCGTCGAGCACCTCGAGGGCCTGGTCGACCCCCCAGGCGAGGTTCACCGCGGTCGGACGGGCGGCCGCCAGGTCCTGCGCCGCCCGCTCGACCTGGGCCCGCAACGCGGCGACGTCGTCCGGTCCCAGGGCGGCCGCGAGCGCGACCCCCATCGCCCCCGCCACCCCGAGCGAGGGGGCGCCGCGGATGGCGAGCACGCGGATCGCGTCGACCAGCGCGGGCACGGACGTGCAGCGTCGCTCCCGGACGTCGCCGGGCAGGAGCGTCTGGTCGAGCACGACGACGGCGTCGTCCTCGAGGCGGATGATGTCGGTCGGTTCCAGCATGCCGCGCGGTGCGGGCCGCGATCGTCCGCCCGGACTCAGGTCCCCTCGTCCCAGGAGCCGAGGTAGGCGGCCTGCTCGTCCGTGAGCGTGTCGCAGCGGACGCCCAGCGCCTCGAGCTTCAGCCGGGCGATCTCCTTGTCGATCTCCTCGGGCACGACGTAGACCTTGGGCTCGAGCGTGCCGTGGTTCCTGGCGGCGTACTCGGCGGCGAGCGCCTGGTTCGCGAAGCTCATGTCCATCACGCTGGCCGGGTGGCCCTCGGCCGCCGCCAGGTTGACGAGCCGACCGTCGGCCAGCAGGTGGATGTGCCGCCCGTCGGCCATGGTGAACTGCTCGATGAACTCGCGCGGCTTCGTCCGCTCGGTGGCGAGCGCCTCGAGCGCCGGGATGTCGATCTCGACGTTGAAGTGGCCGGTGTTGCAGACGATCGCGTCGTTCTTCATCACCTCGAAGTGCTCGCCGCGGAGGATGTGCTTGTTGCCCGTGGCGGTGCAGAAGATGTCGCCGATCCGCGCCGCGTCCTCGACCGGCATCACCCGGAACCCGTCCATCACGGCCTGCAGGGCCCGCAGCGGATCGACCTCCAGCACGACCACGTGCGCACCCATGCCGCGGGCCCGGTCGGCGAGGCCGCGACCGCACCAGCCGTAGCCGCCGACGACGAAGGTCCGGCCGGCGAGCAGGACGTTCGTGGCGCGCACGATGCCGTCCACCGTCGACTGACCGGTGCCGTAGCGGTTGTCGAACAGGTGCTTCGTCTGCGCCTCGTTGACGGCGATGACCGGGAACGACAGCACGCCGTCGGCCTCCATCGCCTTCAGGCGGATGACGCCCGTCGTCGTCTCCTCCGTGGCGGCCAGGATGTCGCCGAGCTGCTCGCGGCGGTGGGCGTGCAGGATGCCGATGACGTCGGCGCCGTCGTCCATCGTGATCTGGGGGCGGTGGTCGACGGCGGCGTACAGGTGGCTGTAGTACGTGTCGTGGTCCTCGCCCTTGATGGCGAAGACGCCGATCCCGTACTCGGCCACGAGCGCGGCGGCGGCCGAGTCCTGGGTCGAGAGCGGGTTCGAGGCGCAGAGCACGACGTCCGCGCCGCCCGCCTTCAGGGTCCGCATCAGGTTCGCGGTCTCGGTCGTGACGTGCAGGCAGGCCGAGATGCGAAGCCCCTCGAGCGGCCGCTCGCGCGCGAAGCGCTCGCGGATGCGGGCCAGCACCGGCATGTCCCGGTCCGCCCACTCGATCCGGCGGACCCCCTCGGGGGCGAGGGACAGGTCCTTCACGTGGTGCTTGGCGACGGCGGTCGTGCTCATGCAGAAATCCTCTCGGGCGTCACGGTCTCAGCCGGCAATCTACCGGCGGACGGCGTGCCGACCGCCCATACCCCTGGCCGCGGAGCCGGACCGGACGTCAGCCGACCGCCACGTCGGCCGGCTCCAGGGCCAGCCGCTCGCGGGCCAGGACGCGGCCGGGCGCCACACGGACGGCAGGTCCGAGGACGACCAGCTCGCGCAGCTCCGCGTGGTCCCCCACGACGGCGCCCGCGGCGGCGACCGAGTCGAGGACACGGGCGCCCCGGCCCACGTGCACACGCTCGTGGAGCACGCTGCCGAGGACGTAGGCGTCGGCCTCGACCCGGCTGCCCGCGCCGATCACGGAGCCCGGCCCGACGCGCGCCCCGTCTTCGACGACCGCCTCGGCGCCGATCAGGACGGGCGCGACGAGCTCGGCACCCGGGTCGACGACGGCCGTCGGATCGACGCGGACTCCGTCGCCCGGCTGCGCCCCGAGCACGTGGTGGTTCGCGGCCAGGTAGCTCTCGGGCGTGCCGATGTCGTTCCAGTAGCCCGTCGACTCCCAGCCGTGCAGGCCGTCGCCCACGAGCAGCGGGAAGACCTCGCGCTCGATCGACACGGCCCGGCCGGACGGCACGAGCTCCAGCACGTCGGGGTCGAGCACGTAGGCGCCGGCGTTGATGAGGTACGGCTCGGGGACGTCGGCGAGCTCGGCGGTGCTCGGCTTCTCGCGGAACGCGACGACGGCGCCGGACGTGTCCGTCAGCACGAGGCCGTAGCGCTCAGGCTCCGTCACCGCCGTGAGCGCGATCGTCGCCCGCGCGCCGGACGCCGCATGGAAGCGCCGGAACGCCCGCAGGTCGAGGTCGGCCAGCACGTCGCCGTTCAGAGCGAGGAACGGCTCGTCGACGCGCCCGTACGCGGCCAGCCGGATGGCTCCGGCGGTGCCGAGCGGCTCGTCCTCGACGACGTAGGTCAGCCGGGGCCCGTCGTCCGCACCCTCGCCGAAGTGGCGGCGGATGGCGTCCGGCAGGTAGCCGCAGGAGAAGATGACGTGGTCGACCCCCGCGTCGCCCAGCCGCGTCAGGAGGTGCGCCAGGAAGGGCCGACCGCCGATCGGGAGCATCGGCTTGGGCCGGTCGAGCGTGATCGGCCGCAGCCGGGTGCCGGTGCCCCCGACGAGGACGACCGCGATCACGCCACGACGGCCGAAGCGACCGCCGGGCGGCCGATCGACTCGTACATGAACCCCGCGGCGCGCGCCAGCTGGGCGTCGAGCAGGTTGCGGCCGTCGATGATGAGCGGCGTGGCCATCGCCTCACGGGCGGCGTGGTCGAGGACCGTGCGGAACTCGTTCCACTCCGTGACGATGACGGTCGCGTCCGCGCCCTCCACGGTCTCGAGCAGCGAGTCGCAGATCGTCACGCTCGAGTCGAGGACGCGGCGGGCGTTCGGCCCCGCCACGGGGTCGTACGCGCGCACCTCGACGCCCTCGGCCCGCAGCCGCGAGGCGAGGACGACGCTCGAGGCCTCGCGCATGTCGTCCGTGTTCGGCTTGAAGGCGAGTCCGAGCAGCGCCACGCGCTTGCCGCGCAGGTCGCCGAGGTGGCTCCGCAGCTTGCCGATCACGCGCCGCTTCTGCAGCTCGTTGACCTCGATGACGGCGTTCAGGAGCTGGAAGTGGTAGCCCGTGTTGCCCGCGAGCTGCTTGAGCGCCGAGACGTCCTTCGGGAAGCAGCTGCCGCCGTAGCCGATCCCGGCGTGCAGGAAGCTCGAGCCGATGCGCTTGTCGAGCCCCATGCCCCGCGAGACCTCGGAGACGTTCGCACCGACGAGCTCGCAGACGTTCGCGATCTC
>CADCWC010000425.1 GCA_902806305.1 uncultured Thermoleophilia bacterium
GCGTGCCCGACCTGGCCGAGTTCTGCCGGGAGCACGGCGTCCGGATGGTCACGGTGGCCGACCTGATCGAGTACCGCCGGCGCACCGAGCGGCTGATCGAGCGCGGCGCGGCCGCCCAGCTCCCGACCCGCTACGGCGACTTCACGGCGGTCGGCTACCGCTCGCTGCTCGACGGGAAGCACCACCTGGCGCTGATCCACGGCGAGGTGGCGGGCGCCGAGGAGGTGCTCGTCCGCGTGCACTCGGAGTGCGTCACGGGCGACGTCTTCGGCTCGCGGCGCTGCGACTGCGGCGAGCAGCTCGACTCGGCCCTCCGGCAGATCGTCGAGGCGGGCCGCGGCGTCGTCCTCTACCTCGCCCAGGAGGGGCGCGGCATCGGCCTCCTGAACAAGCTGCGGGCCTACGAGCTGCAGGAGCAGGGTCGCGACACGGTCGACGCGAACCTCGACCTCGGCTTCAAGCCGGACCTGCGCGAGTACAGCATCGGGGCGCAGATCCTGGCCGACCTCGGGCTGACGTCGATCCGGATCCTGACCAACAACCCGCGCAAGATCGTCGGTCTCGAGGGCTACGGCCTGACCGTCACGCAGCAGGTCCCGATCGAGACGACGCCGCACGAGCACAACCTCGCCTACCTCCGCGCCAAGCGCGAGAAGCTCGGACACCAGTTGCACCACCAGGACCTGCGCATGCTGGACGGCCAGATCCCGTCCGACCCGCTGCCGGTGGTCGATCCGGCCGCCCCGCCCGCCGCCACGGCCGGGTCCGCCTGAGATGACGGCGCCCGCGGCGGGGCGGCTCGTGCTCCCCGAGGGCACCGATCACCTGCGCCCGCGACCGCTCGGCCCCGAGGCCCGCGTGGCCGTCGTGGCCGCCGACTACCACGCCACGATCGTCGGCCGACTGCTCGACGGTGCCGTCGCCACGCTGGAGGCGGCCGGTCTCGGCCGCGACCGCATCACGGTCGCGACCGCCCCGGGCGCGTTCGAGCTGCCGCTCGTGGCCCGGGCGCTCGCCGAGACGGGCGGCTACGCGGCCGTCGTCACGCTCGGCTGCGTCATCCGCGGCGGCACGCCGCACTTCGACTACGTCTGTGCCGAGGCGGCGCGCGGCGTCGGGGCCGCGTCGCGCGAGACGGGCGTGCCGATCGCCTTCGGCGTGCTGACCTGCGACACCCTCGAGCAGGCCGAGGAGCGGGCGGGTGGCGCGCACGGCAACAAGGGGGAGGAGGCGGCCACGGCCGCGATCCACGCCGCCGGCACGCTCGCCGCGATCGGCGGCTGAGCGCGCCCCCGCGCGACTCGGCGTCGCCGGCCGTCGCCGGGCAGTTCGGGCACACTGCGCCCTGACCGCGAGAGACCGAGGAGACCCGTGAGCACCATCAGCGACGACCTGCTGCGCTCCGAGATGTACATCGACGGCACGTGGGTCGGCGCGTCCGACGACCGGCCGGTCATCAACCCGGCCGATGAGTCGGTCGTCGGCAGCGCTCCCGAGGCAGGCGTCGACGCGGCCGAGCAGGCGCTCGAGGCGGCCCGCCGTGCGCAGCCCGCCTGGGCCCGTCGGAGCGGGGTCGAGCGCGGCGCCGTGCTGCGCGCGATCGCGGCCGGCATCCGGGCGCGCGCCGAGGAGCTCGCGCAGCTCGTGGTCGCCGAGCAGGGCAAGACCATCACCGAGGCGCGCGGCGAGATCGGCGGGACGGCCGGCTTCTTCGACTACTACGCGACCTACGAGCGCGCCGCCGTCGGCACGATCTTCGCGTCGGACGACCCGGGCGAGCAGCTGCAGATCCGCAGCGTGCCCTACGGCGTCGTGGTCGGCATCATCCCGTGGAACTTCCCCGCGGCGCTCTTCGCCCGGAAGGTCGCGCCGGCCATCATGGCGGGCAACGCGATCGTCGTGAAGCCGCACGAGGACACGCCGCTCAGCTCGCTCGCGCTGGCCCGCGTCTGTGAGGAGGCGGGCGTCCCGCCGGGGATCGTCAACGTCGTGACGGGGGCCGGCCGGGTCGTCGGCGACGCCCTGGTGCGGCACCCGATCACGAAGATGGTGACCGTCACGGGCTCCGTGCGCGCAGGCCGCGAGATCCTGGCCGCCTCCGCGGAGAACATCACCGTCGTCTCGCTGGAGCTCGGCGGCAAGGCGCCGTTCATCGTGCTCGAGGACGCCGACCTCGACACGGCCCTCGACCACGCGGTCCAGGCGCGGCTCCAGAACTGCGGCCAGGTCTGCACGTGCAACGAGCGCACCTACGTGCAGCGCTCGGTCTACGACCGCTTCGTCGAGGGCTTCGTCCAGCGCGCGGGCGCGGTGCGCGTCGGCGATCCGCGGCGCGAGGACAGCCAGATGGGCCCGAAGGTGAACGCCCCCGAGGTGGAGAAGGTCCAGGCCTTCGTGGACGAGGCCGTGCGGCGGGGCGCCACGGTGCGGCTCGGCGGCGGGCGGCCCGAGGGGCCCGAGTTCGAGCGCGGCTACTGGTTCGCGCCGACCGTCCTGACCGGCGTCGGCAACGACTGGGACATCGTGCAGAACGAGGTGTTCGGGCCGGTGCTGCCCGTCCTGCCCTTCGACGACCTCGACGAGGCGATCGCCCTCGCCAACGACAGCCGCTACGGCCTCACGTCCTACATCTACACCTCGGACTTCCGCAAGGCCATGCGTGCCGCCGACGAGCTGAACTCGGGCGAGGTCTACGTGAACAAGGCGGGGCCCGAGCAGTTCCAGGGCTTCCACGGCGGCTACGGGCTGTCGGGGCTCGGCGGCGACGACGGCCAGTACGGCTACGAGCGCTACCACCGCAAGAAGACCGTCTACCTCCGGTACGAGGAGCAGGCCGCCACGCCCGGCGAGCTGCCGCCGCAGTGACGGCCGTGGGCGCGTCGCCCGAGGCGCGGGTCGTCCTGATCCGCCACGACGACGGGCCGCCCGACGACCGCGTCTTCACGTACCTCGCGAGCCACGGGTTCGCGCCGGACATCAGGCGGCCGTACGCCGGCGACCGTCTCGGGCGCCCGGACGGCTCGGTCGTCGGCACGGTGCTCTACGGGGGTCCGTTCCCGGTCTTCGAGACGGCGCGCCACCCGTTCCTGCGCGACGAGCATCGGTGGCTCGAGGCGTGCATCGACCGGCAGCTCCCGGTGCTCGGCATCTGCCAGGGGGCGCAGTCGATCGCCGCCACGCTGGGCGCGCGGTGCGGACCGCGGCCCGGCGAGCCGCACGAGTTCGGCTACTACCGGGTCCATCCGACGCCCGCCGGCACGTCCTTCCTCCCGGGACCGCTGCACGTCGCCCAGTCGCACTTCCACGAGTTCGAGACGCCCGAGGGCGGCGAGCTGCTCGCGTGGAGCGACCTGTTCCCGCAGCAGGCGTTCCGCTACGGCCGGTCGACGTTCGCGCTGCAGTTCCACGCCGAGGTCACGACCGAGGGCTTCCGCCGGTGGCAGGAACGCCCCGGAGCGCCCTACGGGAGGCCCGGAGCGCAGACCCGTGCGGAGCAGGACCGCCTGATGGACGAGCACGACGCCCGCCAGGCGGCCTGGTTCTCCGGCTTCCTCGGCGACCTGTTCGGCGTCGCCGCGGCGACGCCGAGCCGTCACTCGAGCGCGAACGACCCCGTGACGATCTCGCCCGCCGGCTCGTAGGTCGCCATCACGACGCCCGTGCTCGAGACCTTGCTGTCGACGAGCCGCAGACCGGCGGGGACCGCGCCGTCCGCGAACAGCCGCTTGCCCGACCCGATGACCAGCGGGAACACCCACAGGCGGTACAGGTCGACGAGGCCGTGCCGCAGCAGCGTCTGGATGAGGTTCCCGCTCCCGTGCACCTGCAGCTCGCGTCCGTCCTACTGCTTGAGGGCGGCGACGCCCTCGGCCACGTCGCCCTC
>CADCWC010000426.1 GCA_902806305.1 uncultured Thermoleophilia bacterium
GGGGCGGGCCGCGGCTTCGGAGGAGGAGGCGCGGGAGCGGGTACGGGCGGCGGGATCGGCGGCGGCGGGGCCGGCTCGTCGGCGGCCGACGCCGCACCCGGCAGCGCCAGGGCGAGGACCGCGACGGCCGTGCGCAGGCGGATGGTGGCGGCGCGGAACATCGGCACCAATCTACCGCAACCTACGGTCGGCGACGAGTCCACGGCAGGCGATTCACCCGCCATGACCGGCCGTGAGCAGCTCCTCGATCTCCGTCAGGAGCGGCATGCGCGGATTGGTGCGCAGGCTCGGGTCGGCGAAGGCGAGCCGGACGAGGTCGGGGAGCGCAGCGCCGAAGGCGGCGGCCTCCACGCCGGCCTCCGCGAGCGTCCGTGGCATCCCGACGTCGGTCAGCAGCCGGTCGATGCGGCGGAAGAACCGCTCCCGCTGCTCCCCTGCGTCTGCCCCGCCCAGGCCGAGCAGCTCGCCGAGCCGCGCGTAGCGGGTGGGCGCGACGTAGGCGACGTAGCCCGGAGCCGGCACGAACTTCGTCGGCAGGGCCGCGTTGTAGCGCAGGACGTGGGGCAGGAACACGCCGCCGAGGCGGCCGTGCGGGACCGCGAAGCGCGACCCGACGGCGTGGGCGAGCGCGTGCCCGACCCCGAGGAAGGCGTTCGAGAAGGCCATCCCGGCGATGGTCGCGGCGTCTGCCATGCGGTCGCGCGCGGCCGGATCGCCGGCCACGGCGGCGGGCAGCGCTTCGACGATCAGCGTGACGGCCTGCACGCAGAGCGCGTCCGTGTACGGCGACGAGAACACCGAGACGTAGGCCTCGAGCGCGTGGGCCAGGGCGTCGACCCCGGAGTCGGCCACGAGGCCGGCCGGCATCGACGTCATGAGGTCGGGGTCGACCACGGCCAGGTCGGGGACGAGCGAGTAGTCGACGAGGGTGCGCTTCGCGCCGTCGGCGGCGATGACGGCGGCGGGCGAGACCTCCGAGCCAGACCCGGACGTGGTCGGGACGGCGACCAGCCGCAGGCTGCCGTCCGGCGTCGGGAAGCGCGCCACGCGCTTGCGCGGGTCGAGGAACGGCAGCGACAGCTCGCGCAGCGACGCCTCGGGGCTCAGGTGGAACAGCCGCATGGCCTTCGCGGCGTCGAGGACGGAGCCGCCGCCCACGGCCACGACCAGGTCGGGACGCACCTGCCGGAGGACGTCCACGCCCGCCGCGACGACGGCCTCGTCCGGCTCGGGCCCGACGCCTGCGAAGACGTGGACCGTCGAGCCGCGCAGCTGGGTCCGTACCTCGTCGGCCACGCCGCGGCGCACGTGCCCGGGACTCGTCACGAGCACGACCTCCCGGGCGCGCAGATCGCGCAGGCGCGCGATCGCACCGCGGCCGAACGACGTCTCGGGCGGCGACCGGAACCACTGCGGCGGCGTCCGCCTGCGCGCCACCGCCTTGACGTTCAGGAGCTGGCGGTAGTTCACGTTCTCGGTCGTCGTCGAGCCGCCCCAGGTGCCGCAGCCGAGCGAGAAGGTGGGCGTCATGGCGTTGTAGACGCCGCCCAGGGCGCCGACCGCGGTGGGCGCGTTGACCAGGATCCGTCCCGTCCGGATGCGACCCGCGAAGCGTTCCACCACGCCGTCGTCCGCCGCGTAGACCGCGGACGTGTGACCGAGGCCGCCGCGCTCGGTGACGAGGTCGCAGACGGCGAGCGCGTGGTCCTCGGACGTCGCGCGCACCACGGCCAGGATCGGCATCAGCTTCTCCTGGACCAGCGGGTGCCCCACGAGCTCGTCGAGGTCTCCGGGCAGCTCCGCCAACAGCACCTTCGCCTCCGGCGAGACCTCGACGCCCGCGGCGCCCGCGAGCACGGCGACGGGCCGGCCCATCGCCATGGCGTTCAGGTCGCCGCCCGCGTCGACGGCGATCCGGGTCAGGCGCTCGGTCTCCTCGGGGCGCAGCAGGCGCGCACCCATGCGCTCGAACTCGGCCAGCGTGTCGTCGTAGATGGCCGCGTCGACGACGCACGTCTGCTCCGCCGGGCAGATGACGGAGGCGTCGAAGGTCTTCGAGATCAGGATGTCGACGACCGCCATCGGCACGTCGCAGGAGGCGTGCAGGTAGACGGGGGCGTTGCCCGGTCCGACGCCGATCCCGGGCTTGCCCGACGCCGCGGCCGCCCGCACGATCTGCTGCCCGCCCGTGGTCCAGATGAAGTCGATACCCGGGTGGCGGAACAGGAAGGCGGTGTCGTCCCGCGTCGGCGCCGCCATGACCTGCAGCGCGTGCGGCGGCAGCCCCGCGCGCTCGCCCGCGGCGACCACGATCTCGACGGCCCGGGCGGCGCAGCGCTCGGCCCGGGAGGAGGGCCGGAAGATCATCGCGTTGCGCGTCTTCGCGGCCACGATCGCCTTGAAGAGGACCGTCGAGGTCGGGTTCGTGATCGGCAGGACGGCCAGCACCACGCCGATCGGCTCGGCGACGTACTCGAGGCCGCGCTCCAGGTCACGCTCGATGACGCCCACCGACGGCTTGTCGCGCAGGTAGTCGTAGAGGAACTCCGTCGCCACGAGGTTCTTGACGACCTTGTCCTCGAGCACCCCGAAGCCGGTCTCCTCGACCGCCAGCTCGGCCAGCTCGTGCGCCGCCTCGAGGCCCGCCACGACCATGGCGTGGACGATGCGGTCGACCGCCTCCTGGTCGAGCCGCCGGACGGCGGCGGCGGCGCCGGAGGCGCGGGCCACGAGCTCGTCGAGCGCGGCGGCGCGGTGCCCGACGTCGGACGGGAGCTGCTCGAAGATCGCCATGGCGTCGTCAGACCAGCAGGTGGTCGAGCCCGCGCTCGCCGAGAAGCTCGCGGTAGCGGGCGTGCGCCGGCTGCAGGACCGGCCCGAGGCTCGTGGCGCGACGGACGTCGCCCGAGGTCTTGATCTTGCCGGTCGCCACCGCGAACACCGGGTTCAGCTTGCCCTGCCAGAACCGGTTCGCGACATCGGAGCGCATCCGCATGGTCACGACGGGCTCCCAGGGCGGCGCGCCGCCCCACTCCCAGCGCACGGCTGCCGCCTCGTCCGGTCCGGTGGGCGCCACGTCGAGGACGGCGTCGAGGTCGGTGAACTCGAAGCGCTGGGCCACGTCGGCGTCGCGCAGCGCCGGACCGATACGCGGGTCGTGCGCGAGGATCGTGAACAGCGCGTCCATCACGGACCGCAGCTCGTCCACGTCCCTGAACTGCCCCTTCGCCACCCGTCGCCCTCCGTCGCCCTGCGTCGCCGAACGGGCGAGCATACCCGCCCTCGGGCGCGTCACTCCTGGGGCGCGGCCGACTCAGCGTGCGAAGACGGCCGGCCGGCGCGCGCGCAGCTCGTCCACCTTCGCCTGGATCAGCGCGCGCACCTCCTCGGACAGGCGTAGGACGAGGGCCGCGTCGTCGGCGTCCTCCGGGCCGTAGCCGTCGAGGTGGATCGGCGGGCAGAACTCGACGAGCCACTTGGTCGGCAGCGGGATCAGGCCCAGCGGGCCGAGCCACGGCCACGTCGGCGTGATCGGGAAGTAGGGCGAGCCGAGCACGCGCGCCACCGGCCGGAAGTCGTGGAACATCGGATAGATCTCCTCGGCCCCGACGATCGCCACGGGGACGATCGGCGCGCCGGTCCGGAGCGCGGTGCGCACGAAGCCCCCGCGGCCGAAGCGCCGCAGGCGGTAGCGCTCGCCGAAGAGCTTGCCGGTCCCGTTCGCCCCCTCCGGGAACGTGCAGACGAGCTCGCCGCGGCGCAGGAGCTCGATCGCGTCGTCGGCGCAGGCCACGGTCTGGCCGGTGCGACGCATGAAGGGCGAGATGAACGGGATGCTCATGATCCAGTCCATGACCAGCACGCGCAG
>CADCWC010000427.1 GCA_902806305.1 uncultured Thermoleophilia bacterium
ATGGCCGTCAGGACGGCCAGCGAGCGAGCGGTGTCGTCGGCCGTCGCCCAACGGCGCACGTGCGGGCGCCAGCTCCGCCAGTTCCGGCGGAAGGCGGGCGCGAAGAACTCGTCCGCCACGACCGCCCAGGCGGCGGCGGGGAGGTCCGGGGCCAGGTTGTCGAGCAGGGCCGCGGCCTGACGGACCGTCAGCGCCCGCAGGAACGGCGCGGCGGCCACGGCGGGGCTGAGGCCGGCCTCGACCTCGACGACCGGGAGGCAGCGCCGGATCAGCGCCTTGGCGACGAGCGGGTGGTCGTCGATCACGAGCGCGAGCTGCTGGGCGGCGTGCCACAGGAGCACGGGGGCCTTGTGGGTCAGGATCCGCAGGCCGACGCAGCGCACGACCTCGGAGAACGGCACGTCGTCGACGAGGCTCCCGGCCGACAGCTCGGAGATCCACTCGCGCGCCACCTGGGCCCGCACCGGACCCGGCGGGAGCGTCTCCGTCGCCGTGGCGAGCCGGTCGACGAGGCCCGCCAGCCCGATCGTGTCGGCGAGCGGCACGTCCCAGGTCGTGGCCACGAAGGCGTCAGGGTCGAGCACGGTCCGGCGCAGCCACGCCGAGACGGGCGCGACGCGGCCGTCGAGGAGCGCGCCGAGCGCCTCGCGACCGCGCGCGGTGCCGAGCAGCACGCGCTCGCCGGGCCGCAGGATGTCGTCGGGCACCGTGGCGCCCGGTCGCGAGACCGCGGCCAGCAGCGGGCGGCGGAGCGCGAGGTCCATCAACGGCTGCAGGAGCTCCGGCTCGGCCTCGGCCAGGACGCACGCCAGCAGGCGGACGACGTCCCGGTCGGGCGGCTGCTGGCCGAGCGGCGGGAACAGCTCCTCGAGCCGGTCCCACAGGCGCTGCGGGAGCCAGGTCTCGTCCGGTCGGCGGGCCCAGCGCTCGACCCGGCGGGCCACCTCGAGTCGCGTGACGTGTCCGTCGGCGTAGGCCTCGAGCAGTCGGGCCACGCTGCTGGAGCGGTCCGGAACGGGCATCGGTCAGAACCTTAGAGGGCGCCCGGAGCGTCGGCGGCAGGCGCTCCGACCGGGTGGTACCGTGTGCCCATGGCGGAACTGCTGAACCGGGTCCTGCGTGTCGGCGAGGGTCGCAAGCTCAAGGAGCTGACGGCCGTGGCCCGCGCCACGAACGCCTTCGAGGAGGAAACCGCAGCGCTCGACGACGCGGGCCTGAAGGCCCGGTACGCCGAGCTGCGGGAGGAGGTCGAGGGTCGCCTGGAGGACGGCGAGGAGCTGGGCGGCGTGCTCCGCGACGTCGAGCCCGAGACCTTCGCGTTGGTCCGCGAGGCCGCCCGCCGGTCGATGGGGATGCGTCACTTCGACGTGCAGCTGATGGGCGGGGGCGCGCTGCACCGCGGCTGGATCGCCGAGATGCGCACCGGCGAGGGCAAGACGCTCGTGGCCACGCTGCCGGTCGCGCTGAACGCGCTCACGGGGCGCGGCGTGCACCTCGTCACGGTCAACGACTACCTGGCCCGGCGCGACGCGGCCTGGATGGCCCCCGTCTACGAGCTGCTCGGCATCACGGTCGGCGTCATCCAGTCGAGCATGCCCTCCGACGAGCGCCGGCGGGCCTACGCCTGCGACGTCACCTACGGCACGAACTCCGAGTTCGGCTTCGACTACCTGCGCGACAACCTGGCCGTCGAGCTCGAGCACACGGTCCAGCGCGGCCACCCGTTCGCGATCGTCGACGAGGTCGACTCGATCCTCATCGACGAGGCGCGCACGCCGCTCATCATCTCGGGCCAGCCGGAGGAGGCGCCCGCGACGTACTACGAGTTCGCGCGCATCGCGAAGCGGCTGACGATCCCCGACGACTACGAGATCGACGAGAAGCGCAAGACGGTGGCGCCGACGGAGCAGGGCGTCCACAAGGTCGAGAAGGCCCTCGGCGTCGAGAACCTGTACGCGCCCGGCAACGGCCAGCTCGTCAACCACCTCGTCCAGTCGCTGAAGGCGGAGTCGCTCTACAAGCGCGACATCGAGTACGTCGTGATCGACGGCCAGGTCAAGATCGTCGACGAGTTCACCGGCCGGATCATGGAGGGCCGCCGCTGGTCCGAGGGTCTGCACCAGGCGGTCGAGGCGAAGGAAGGCGTGAAGATCGAGGCCGAGAACATCACGGTCGCGACCGTCACGATCCAGAACTACTTCCGCCTCTACGACAAGCTCGCCGGCATGACCGGCACGGCTGCCACGGAGGCCAACGAGTTCGCCGAGATCTACAAGCTCGAGGTGACCTCGATCCCGACCAACGTGCCGATGATGCGGCGCGACGAGAACGACCTCATCTACAAGACGAAGCCCGAGAAGTTCGCCGCCGTGGTCGAGGACATCGCAGGTCGCCACGAGGCGGGCCAGCCCGTGCTGGTCGGCACGGTCAACATCGAGACCTCCGAGCACCTCTCCGGGCTGCTCGAGCGCCGCGGCGTCCCGCACAACGTCCTGAACGCCAAGCAGCACGAGCGTGAGGCCGAGATCGTCAAGGACGCCGGCCGGCCAGGCGCCGTGACGATCGCCACGAACATGGCCGGCCGTGGCGTCGACATCAAGCTCGGCGACGGCGTCCCCGAGCGCGGCGGGCTGTACGTGCTCGGCACCGAGCGCCACGAGTCGCGACGCATCGACAACCAGCTCCGCGGCCGCTCCGGTCGTCAGGGCGACCCGGGCGAGTCGCGCTTCTACCTGTCCGCCGAGGACGAGGTGGTGCGGCTGTTCGCGGGCGACCGCATCTACAAGATCCTCGACCGCCTCGGACCGCCCGAGGGCGAGCCGATCGAGCACCGCCTGCTGACGCGCCAGATCGAGGGCGCGCAGAAGCGCGTCGAGGAGCAGAACTTCGAGATCCGCAAGAACGTCCTGAAGTACGACGACGTGCTGAACAAGCAGCGGCAGGTCGTCTACGAGGAGCGGCGGCGGGTGCTCGAGGGCCAGGACATCTCGGAGCTCGTCTCGGACTGGATCGACGAGACGGTCGAGCGGGTCGTCGAGAGCCACACCGAGTCCCAGTTCCCCGAGGAGTGGGACCTCGAGGGCATGCTGGTCGGCCTGCGCGCCGTCTACCCCACGCAGCTGACGCTCGAGGAGCTCGGCGGCGAGGGCGTCGACCTCGAGGACCTCATGGACCGCGTGGCCGCCGACGCGCAGGACGCCTACGCACGCAAGGAGGCGGAGCTCGTCGGCCTGGCCGACCGGTTCCCGGACTTCCCGCGCGACATGATGCGCCGGGCGGAGCGGTTCTACCTGCTGCAGACGATCGACGCCCACTGGCGTGAGCACCTCGACAACATGGACTACCTGCGCGAGGGCATCCACCTGCGCGGACTGGCCCAGAAGGACCCGCTGGTCGAGTACCGCTCCGAGGGACACGCGATGTTCCAGGAGATGATGCGCGCCGTCGAGGAGGAGGTCGTCACGAACCTCTTCCACTTCGTGGTCGAGATCGAGGCGCCCGGCGACGGCGAGGCGGCCGCCGAGGCCTTCGAGACCCACGACGACGACGCGGGCCTCCAGCCCGCGCACGAGTCCGTCAACATCCTCGAGACCGACCCGGCCCGGCGGCCGGCGCCCGCGGGCGCGGCGCCCGCCCGTCGCGCGACGGGCACGGCGACACGGGCCTCGACCTGGACGGCGGCCGCCTCCGGCGGGTCGTCGACCTCGACGGTCGAGCAGCGCCACGTCGAGGCCGAGGTCGGCCGCAACGAGCCGTGCCCGTGCGGCTCGGGCAAGAAGTACAAGCGCTGCCACGGTTCGTAGGGGTCCGGTCGAGGGCAGCTTCGACCCGCAGCGGGCGGCGGCGTCGACAATCGCCGTGCCGAT
>CADCWC010000428.1 GCA_902806305.1 uncultured Thermoleophilia bacterium
GTGAAGCGGTCGAGCACCACGGCCAGGATGGTCACCGTCCCGAGCAGCGTCTGCTGGGCGAACGGCCCGGCGCCCTCGAGCGCGAGCCCGTTGTTCAGCACGGCGAGCAGGAGCGCGCCGAACAGCGTGCCGATCACCGTGCCGCGGCCGCCGCTCAGGCTGGCGCCGCCGATGATCACGGCCGCGAAGACGGGGAACAGGTTCGACTGTCCGTCGTTCGGCCCGGCGGACCCCACGAAGGAGAAATCGAGGAGGCCCGCGAGGCACGCGGCCGCGGCGGAGATGACGAACGCCGCGAAGATGTAGCGCGTCGTCGGCAGCCGGGCGAGCGAGGCGGCCTGGCGGTTGCCGCCGATCGCCCGCAGGCGGAACCCGAAGATCGTGCGGCCGAGCAGGAAGCCGAAGAGCACGAGCAGCGCGAGCGTCCAGAGCGTCTGCATCGGGATGTCGAACGGCAGGTCGGTGCGGCTCAGGGCCTGGAAGAACGAGAGCTGCCCCTCAGGAGGCGGGGTGCCGTCGGCCGGGAACTCCGCGCTGAAGGTCTGCGTCTCGCCGATGTAGAGCGTGGCCCCGAAGATCAGGGTGCTCGAGCCCAGCGTGGCGATGAACGACGGGATGCCGACGATCGCCGTGAAGAACGCGTTGAAGCAGCCCACGAACACGGCTGCGGCGAAGGCGGCCAGGATGGCCACGTAGACGTTGACCTCGTTCGCGACCCACAGCACCGCGACGATGTTCGTGCAGAGGCCGTAGAGGTTCGCGAACGACAGGTCGATCTCCCCGGCGATCACCACGGCCAGGAGGCCGAGGCTCATGATCGCGACCGTCGAGACGGCCCGCGTGATGCCGAGCAGGTTCGCCGTGTCGACCATGCGGCCGTCGGACCGCGCGGTGAACACGACCATCACGGCGACGATCGCGGCCAGGAGGCCGCCGACGCGGGCGAGCGTCGCCCACGCCCCGCCGAGCCGGTCGGTCAGACCGGCGCGGCCCCGTCCGACCCGCACCGGGATCGCGGCGACGCCTGTTCCATCGCCGGGGGGCTCATCCGGGCGTGGGGGTGGCTGCGGCCCCGCCGCGGCCACCCGTGCTCCACGTCGTCGTTCCTTCACCCGCCCACGAGCTTCTGCTGCTCGGCCAGCGTCTCGTCGAGGTTCTCGGCCGTCACGACGGTCAGCTCCTGCGTGTTCGGCAGAACCTCGCCCGTCTTCAGGAACGTGGCGCAGGCCAGTGCGCCGAAGCCCGCCTGCTCGGGCCACTTCTGGTCGAAGAGCGCGATCTGCGTCCCGTTCCGAATCGCCTCGGCCTGCTCCGGCGTGACGTTCCAGCCGACGGAGAACATCTTGCCCTTGGCGCCCGACTCCTGGATGACGCGGCCCGCGAAGCCCGCCCCGATGTCCACGTTCTGGATCACGTCGACGTCCTTGCCCGCGCCGGACAGGAACGCCCGGTACGCGTCGAGCGTCTTCGCCGGGTCGTACGTGACGTTGAGGGCGTTCTTCTCGGTGTTGACGAAGGTGGCGTCGGGGATCGCCTCCATGATGCCCTCGCGGAAGCCCTTCATCCGACCCTGGGCCCAGAACTGCGACGGGTCGCCGCCGGAGACGGCGAAGGTCTTGAAGTCGAGGTTGTTCGCCTTCATGTACTCGACCACCGTCGCGGCGGCCTGACGGCCCTCCTTGTCGGGGACCTGCGTGAAGTTCGTGAGCTCGTTGCCGTTCGTCGTCACGCCGACGGTGAAGACCGGGATCCCCTTCGCCATCAGGTCGTTCGTGATCTGGGTGAACGCGTCGGCGGTGGCGGGCTCGAGCCCCAGGCAGTCGACCTGGTTCGTGTTCACGAGCGCCTGGATCTGCGCGATCTGCTGCGGGACGTCGTTCTGCGGGTTGCTCGGCGCGATCGCCTTGAAGGTCATCCCGGGATAGATCTCCGACGCCTCGTCCTGCGTGGCCTCGAACCCGGCCTTGTACTGCTGGGAGAACCCCTGGATCCCGGACGACTGGTAGGAGAACACGTAGTTGACGGGCTCGCCCGCGTCGACCTTGGCCTGGATCTCCGGCGAGAGCGTGAAGGTGCTGCCGTCCTTCAGCTCGACGCTCCGCTGCCCTTCGCCCGCCGCCGAGTCGTCCGTCGCGGTGTCCTCGGTCGAGGTCGTCGCGGCGGCCGTGTCCGCCGCGGCGGAGGTCGCGGCCTCGCCTGCTGCGGCGGCGGCGCTCGTGGCGGCCTCCTCGTCCTCGCTGCCGCACCCCGCCGCGAGGGCCGCGAGCGCGAGCATGACGGCGAACGACGGTGCCACGGCGCGCGGCTGCGCACGGCGACGCCCGGACCTCGACCGTGCCTCCCCGAGAACGGTCAACCCCAGCATCTCTAGTCTCCCTTCCGTCCCGTGCCGAGCCGCAGTCAGCGCGGCGCGCCGGGAACGATTCCCGGCGAGACGCTAGCCTCCGTCCGAAAGGGTGTCAAGGGCCGGTGGAATCGTTTCCGACGCAACCGCAACAGCGTGTCGCTCCGGCCTGGTGGGCGATCCCTATAGTCGCGCCGTGACGTCCCGGCCGACCGTCCGTCCGTTCCGCGCGGGCGTCCGCCGCCCGTCGGAACCGGCCGCCCGGCCCGTCGTCCGTGACGCCGAGCATCGGGCGGGTGACCGGTGAGCGCCGCGCCGCCGGATCTCCGGGTCGGTCTCGTCTGTCCCCGCTTCACGGCGTTCGACCCGATGCTCGGCCCGGCGCGGGTCGCGGGGCTCCGCGCTCGACACCGGCTGTACGCGGACGTCCTCTCGACGGCCACGGGGCTCGACATCGTCGACGCAGGCGGCGTCGAGACGGCGGAGGACGTCGAGACGGCACGCCGTCTGCTCGCGGCGGCCGGCGAGGACGTCGTGGTCGTCGCGCCGGCGATGGCCGCCCCGCCCGCCCTGGGGCTCGCCCTGCTCGCCGGCCTGCGTCCGCCCGTCGTCCTCTGGAACGCCGTGGCCACCGACGGGCTCGACCACGGGGGCGACCAGCCGGGGGCCGTCGAGCACACGACGACGGTCGGCTGCCAGTTCCTCGCAGGGGCCATGGCCCGGATCGGCACCGCTCCGGCCGGCGTCGTCACCACCGTGCTCGGCGACGCCCGGTCGACGGCCGTCCTCCACCGCACCGTCCGCGCCGCGGCGTCCGCCGGTCGGCTGCGGGGCGCCGCGCTGCTCCGCATCGGCGGCCCCCCGCCGGGCTACCTCAACGTGGAGGTCGACGACAGGGACGTCGAGCGGCTCGGGCTGCTCGTCCGGGACGTCGGCGGGCCCGAGCTCGAGCAGGCCCTGGCCGCGACCACGGCCGCGGACGTGTCGGATGTGCGGGACCGGCTGGGGGCGCACGGCGTCCGTCCGCCGCCCGGAGACCTCGCCGACCGGAGCCTCCGGCTCGCACGGGCCCTGGAGCTCCTCCTCGACGCGCACGGGGCCGTCGGCGGCGTGCTCGCCTGCATGGGCCCGGAGATGATGGGGCGTGAGGCCGTCGGGGTCACGGCGTGCCTCGGCGTCGCGCTGCAGACGGCCGCCGGTCGACCCCTGGCCTGCATGGGGGACCTGCCGGCCGCCGTCGGCCGGCTCGTCGCCGACCGGCTCGCCGGCGCAGCCCTGTACGCCGAGTGGTACCTGCCCGAGCGGGTGTCGGACACGGCGCTCGTGCTCGGCGCGGGCGAGGCGGACCCCCGCTGGGCGGGCGATGCCTCCGGCATCGCGGTCGGGCCCGCCGACCACGCCCCGGGCATGGCCGAGCGCGGCCTCGCGCTGCGCTTCGCGCCGCGCACCGGTCCGGCCACCGTGCTCGCCCTCGGCGCGGCCCACGACGGCTGGCGGCTCGCGTGGGGGACCGGCACGGTCG
>CADCWC010000429.1 GCA_902806305.1 uncultured Thermoleophilia bacterium
GCCCACGCCGGCCAGGATGACGCCCGACTCCGCGTCGACGCCGAACTGCTCGGCGATCTGCGGGGTCAGGTCGACCGGGTTGACGCCCAGGTACGCGTGGTAGACCGTCCCGTCCTCGAGCAGCTGGTCGATGATGGATCGCGCCGTCGGCGCCGGGATGGCAAAGCCGAGCGACACCGCGCCCGCCTGCGGCGGCAGGTACGCGACGTTGATGCCGATGATGCGGCCCTCGGCGTCGATCAGCGCGCCGCCGGAGTTGCCCGGCGAGATGGCGGCGTCGGTCTGGAGCAGGTCGACGAGCGCCCGGCCCTCGACACCGGCGCCGGGAATGCTGCGGCCGAGGCCCGAGACGATCCCGGCCGAGACGGAGCCCTCGAAGCCGAGCGGGTTGCCGAGCGCCATCGCGAACTCGCCGACCCGCGGCAGCCCCTCGCGGAACTCGGCGGCCGGGAGGTCGCGATCCTGGACGCGGAGGACGGCCAGATCGGTGTCCGGGTCCGTGGCCACGATCTCGGCGTCGACCGTCCGGCCGCTGGCTTAGACGACCCGGACCTCCCGGCCGCCCTCGACCACGTGGTTGTTGGTGACGATCAGGCCGTCGGCGTCGAAGATCACGCCGCTGCCCTCGCCGCCGCCCTGGGCGGTGCGGACGCGCACCGCCACGACGCTCGGCTGGACGCGCTCGACCAGGGCAGGGACGTCGAGCCCGGCGGGGGGCGCGCCGGACGAGCCGACGCCCGTGGCGGCCGTCGTCGTACCCGCCGTCCCGGTCGTGCCGCCCGTGAGCCCGGGTTCGGTCGTCGTGGCCGCCGACGCCGCCGCCACGACTGCTCCCGTCCCGGCCGGGGCCGACGCGTCGTCGTCGTCGCCGACGGAGCACCCGGTGAGGGCGGCGGCCAGGGTCAGGAGCAGCAGGGGACGGAGAGGAGCCATGGGCGGAAGGTGTCCGTCCCAACGGCAGGCAAACGCGAGGCGCCGTGTCGTTACGCAGTCGAGACGGCGCTCAGCGGCCCGACTTCGCGTCCTGCTTCAGGCCGTGCACCGGTCGCCCCAGCGCGCGCCACTGGAAGATCGACATCGCGGGCAGCGTGTCGTCGTACGCCTTGATCTTGGCGTTCCGACCGATCTCCATGCACTTGGCCGCGATCATCAGCAGGTCGTCGCGCTCGGGCGCGACGATGACGAAGTGGGCGCCCGTCACCCACTCGAACACCTCGCCGCAGGTCGGGCACGGCCACGGATCGGTGCGGATGCCGTACCACTCGCCCTCGTTGGTGTCGACGCCCTCGAACTCGGCGATCTCCTCCTCGGTCCAGACGGTCTGATCCGTCTGTCCGGGAGCGGTGGGCGTGCGGGTCTCGGCGCGCAGGTCGGCGGCACTCATGCGAAGGGAGGGTAGCCGACGAGCGGCCTCGGTCATCGTCCCGATACTGGGAGGACTCCGTGCGGCGCCGACCGCCGCCGCCGGCGGACGTCCGTCCTCCGCGACGATCGGTCGTCAGTCGCCGACGCCCGCGCGCTCGCGGCGGGTCGCGGCGATGCGCGGGCGCAGGCCGTCGTCGGGCGCCTCACCCAGCCCGAGCAGCGGGCGCAGGTACTGCCCCGTGAAGGACTCCGGCACGTCGGCCACCGCCTCCGGCGGGCCGGTCGCGACGATGTGGCCGCCCGCGTCCCCGCCCTCGGGACCGAGGTCGACGAGCCAGTCGGCCTGCTTGATGACGTCGAGGTTGTGCTCGATGACGAGCACCGTGTTGCCGGCGTCGACCAGGCGCTGCAGGACGTGCAGCAGCTTCTCGATGTCGGCCAGGTGCAGGCCGGTCGTCGGCTCGTCGAGGACGTAGAGGGTGCGGCCGGTGGCCACCTTGGACAGCTCGGTGGCCAGCTTCACGCGCTGCGCCTCCCCGCCCGAGAGCGTCGTGGCCGGCTGGCCGAGACGGACGTAGTCGAGCCCCACGTCGTGCAGCGTCTGGAGCCGGCGCTGGAGCTTCGGCACCCTGGCGAAGAATCGCAGCGCCTCCTCGACGGGCATCTCGAGCACGTCGGCGATCGACTTGCCCTTGAACCGCACCTCGAGCGTCTCGCGGTTGTAGCGCTTTCCGCCGCAGACCTCGCACGGCACGTACACGTCGGGCAGGAAGTGCATCTCGATCTTCAGCGTCCCGTCGCCCTTGCACGTCTCGCAGCGACCGCCCTTGACGTTGAACGAGAAGCGACCGGGACGGTACCCGCGCACCTTCGCGTCGGGCGTGGCCGCGTAGAGCTGGCGGATGTGGTCGAAGAGGCCGGTGTAGGTGGCCGGGTTCGAGCGCGGCGTGCGGCCGATCGGCGACTGGTCGATGTCGATGACCTTGTCGAAGCACTCGGTCCCCTCGATCCCGCCGTGCGAGCCCGCGCGGACCCGTGCCGAGTGCAGCCGGTTCTTGAGCGACTTCAGGATCACCTCGTTGACCAGCGTCGACTTGCCGGAGCCGGAGACGCCCGTGACGGCCACGAACCGCCCGACCGGGATGTCGACGTCGATGGCCTGGAGGTTGTGCTGGCTCGCGCCGCGGACCGTCATGACGCGGCCGTCCGGCGGCCGCCGCTCCGGCACGGCGATGCTGCGTCGCCCGGAGAGGAAGGCCCCGGTGACCGAGCGGCGGTTCCGGGCGATGGCGGCGGGCTTGCCCTCGGCCACCACGTGGCCGCCGTGCTCGCCTGCGCCGGGGCCCATGTCGACGACCCAGTCCGACGCGCGGACGGTGTCCTCGTCGTGCTCCACGACGATCACGGTGTTGCCGATGTCGCGGAGCCGGGTGAGCGTCTCGATCAGCCGGTGGTTGTCACGCTGGTGCAGGCCGATCGACGGCTCGTCGAGGATGTAGAGGACGCCGACGAGGCTCGAGCCGATCTGCGTCGCCAGCCGGATGCGCTGCGCCTCGCCGCCCGACAGCGATCCCGCCGCCCGGTCGAGCGTCAGGTAGCCGACGCCCACGTCGTCGAGGAAGGTCAGCCGCTCGCGGATCTCGCGCAGGATGCGCTCGCCGATCATCCGCTCCGTCTCGGTCAGCTCGAGCCCGTCGACCCAGACCATCGCGTCGCGCACGGCGAGGCGGGTCAGGCGGTCGATGCTGAGCCCCGACACGGTCACGGCCAGCGACTCGGGCTTGAGCCGGGCGCCCTTGCAGGCCGGGCAGGGGCGCATCGTCATGTACTCCTCGATGCGCTCCTTGGCGGCCGCCGACTCCGTCTCGCGGTAGCGCTTCTCGAGGCTCGTGAGGATGCCCTCCCACGCCATCGTGTACGAGCGCCGCCGCCCGAACCGGTTGCGGTAGGTGACGAGGATCTTGTCGGTGCCGGAGCCGTACAGGAACCGGCCGCGCTCCTCGTCGCCGAGCTTCCCCCAGGGCGTCTCGACGTCGATCTCGTAGCGGTCGGCGACGGCCGTGATGACGCCCTCGTAGAAGCTGCCGCCCGACACGTTCCACGGCAGGAGCGCCCCGTCGGCGATCGACAGCGTCGGATCGGGCGCCACCAGCTCGGGGTCGAGCTCCGGCATCGCGCCCAGACCGTGGCAACGCGAGCAGGCGCCGTGCGGCGAGTTGAAGGAGAAGACGCGCGGCGCGAGCTCGGGCAGCGACACACCGTGCTCGGGACAGGCGAACTGCTCGGAGAACGTCATCGTCTCGCCACCCACGACCACCACGTCGAGCAGGCCCTGCGCGAGGGCGAGCGCCGTCTCGACGGAGTCGCTCAGGCGCCTGCGCAGGTCCTCCTTCATCACCAGCCGGTCGACGACCACCGAGATGTCGTGCTTGTACTTCTTGTCGAGCTCGATCGGCTCCTCCAGGAGCCGCTGCTCGCCGTCCACCCGCACCCGG
>CADCWC010000430.1 GCA_902806305.1 uncultured Thermoleophilia bacterium
TTAATGACGGGAAGAGGCTGCGAGCGATCACGAGCCGCTGGATGTCGGACGTCCCCTCCTCGATCTCCTCGAGCTTCGCGTCCCGCATCCACTTCTCGACGGGGTACTCCCGCGAGTACCCCCAGCCGCCGAGGGTCTGGACGGCCGTCCAGGTGGCCGCCATGGCCGTCTCCGACGCGAAGAGCTTCGCCATCGCGGCCTCCGCCGTCACGCGCTCGCCGCGGTCCAGCCGGAGCGCGGCGTCGAGGACCATCAGGCGGGCGGCCCGGATGCGGGTGGCCACGTCGGCCAGACGGTGCGCCACCGCCTGGTGCGCGGCGATCGGCCGGCCGAACTGCTCCCGGGTACGGGCGTACTCGACGCTGTAGTCGAGCGCAGCCTGGGCAAGACCGGTCGCCGAGGCGCCGAGCGTGATGCGCGAGCGGTCGAAGGTGCCCATCAGCCCGCGGAAGCCGCTTCCCTCGGGACCCAGGCGTCGGTCGGCGGGGACGTGGACGTCCTCGAGCGCGAGCTCCGTGTTCCGGATCGCGCGCTGTCCCATCTTGCGCATGGGCGAGCCCCAGGAGAAGCCGGGATCGTCCCGTTCGACGACGAAGGCCGTGACGGCCCGCGCGCCCGCTCCCGGCTCGACCGTCGCGAAGACGAGGGTGAACTCGGCCACCCCGCCGTTCGAGATCCAGCTCTTGCGGCCGTTGAGGACGTAGCCGTCGTCCACGCGGCGGGCGTGCGTGGTGATCGAGGCCGCGTCGGAGCCGACGTCGGGCTCCGTGACCGCGAGCGCCGTCAGCGGCGGCCGCGGGCCCGCGAGCGGCGTCAGCCAGCGCTCCTGCTGCTCGGGCGTGCCGAGCGTGAGCACCGGCTCGGCGAAGAAGCCGCCCGAGGTGATGAGGTTGCCGATCGCGATGCAGCCGTGGCACAGCGCCTCCTGCACGAGGCACGCGGTCACGCAGTCGGTCAGGCCCGCTCCGCCGAGCTCCTCCGGCAGCATGAACGCCGGCAGGCCGAGGGCTGCGGCCTTGTGCCAGATCTCCCACGGCACCTCGACGTCGGCCTCGTCGACCGCGGCGGCGATCGGGCGGATCTCGCGCTCGGCGAACTCGCGGCAGAGCTCCTGGATCGCGCGCTGCTCCGACGAGAGGTCGAGCGCTGGCAGGCTGTGCACCGACATCGGGCCTCCGGGTGTGCCGACGAGGCGGCGGGCCGGTCGGCGCCTCCGCGCCGGGCACCATACTCTACGCTGACCACAAAGTCAGGACGGAGGCGGCGCGTGGACGCAGGCGAGACGTGGCAGGAGGGGACGCTCGAGGGCAGGACGCTGCTGCTCTCCGGCGGCAGCCGCGGCATCGGGCTGGCCATCGCGCTGCGAGCTGCCCGCGACGGCGCGAACGTCGCGTTCCTGGCCAAGACCGCCGAGCCGCACCCCCGCCTCGAGGGCACGGTCTTCACCGCCGCCGCCGCGATCGAGGCGGCTGGTGGGGAGGCGCTGCCGATCGTCGGGGACGTCCGCGACGACGCGGCGGTGCTCGAGGCCGTCGAGCGGACCGTCGAGCGCTTCGGGGGGATCGACATCTGCATCCACAACGCGAGCGCGATCGACCTCTCGGGGACCGAGGACGTGAGCATGAAGCGCTACGACCTGATGCAGGACGTCAACACGCGCGGCACGTTCCTGCTGTCGAAGGCCTGCCTGCCGCACCTGCGCCGCTCGGCGCACGCCCAGATCCTGGCGCTCGCGCCGCCGCTCGAGGTGTCCCCGGCCTGGTTCGGCCGGTCGCTCGCCTACACCCTCTCCAAGTACGGGATGAGCCTGTGCGTGCTCGGGCTCGCCGAGGAGCTGCGCGACCACGGCGTCTCGGTCAACGCGCTCTGGCCCCGCACGCTGATCGCCACCGCCGCCGTCGCGAACGTGCTCGGGGGTGAGGCGCTGACCGCACGGGCGCGCCGACCGGAGATCGTGGCCGACGCGGCGCACCTGATCCTGACCCGGCCCGCGGGCACCGTCACGGGGCAGTTCCTGTCCGACGAGGAGGTGCTGGCGCGCGCCGGCCGGACCGACCTCGACCACTACGCCGACGCGCCCGCCGAGGCGCTCGCACCGGATCTCTTCGTGGGTGCGCCGTGAACTTCGACGTGTTCATCACGTGTGCCGTCACGGGGGCGGGGGACACGGTCGGCCGCAGCGATCGCGTGCCGGTCACGCCGGCCCAGATCGCCGACGCCGCCGTGGAGGCGGCGCGCGCGGGCGCGGCCGTGGCCCACATCCACGTCCGTGACCCGGAGACGGGGCGCGGCTCGCGCGACGTCGCGCTCTACCGCGAGGTCGTCGAGCGCGTGCGCGGCGCCGACGTCGACGTCGTCCTCAACCTCACGGCGGGCATGGGCGGCGACCTCGTGCTCGGCGGCGCGGAGGCGCCGCTGCCGCTCGACGCGTCCACCGACCTTGCGGGCGCCGCGGAGCGCCTGGCCCACGTCGAGGAGCTGCGGCCCGAGATCTGCACGCTCGACTGCGGCAGCATGAACTTCGCGGCGGGTGGCGACTACGTGATGCTCAACACGCCGACGGTGCTGCGGGCCATGGCGGCCCACGTGCAGCGGCTCGGCGTCCGACCGGAGCTCGAGGTCTTCGACACGGGCCACCTCGTGCTCGTCAAGGAGCTGATCCGTGACGGGCTCATCGACGACCCGCCGCTCGTCCAGCTCTGCACGGGCATCCCCTACGGCGCCCCGGACGACCCGACGACCCTGATGGCGATGGTGGCCCAGCTGCCGCCGGGCACCGTCTTCTCGGCGTTCTCGATCGGGCGCATGCAGCTGCCCTTCGTGGCCATGGCCGCGCTCGCAGGCGGCAACGTGCGGGTCGGCCTCGAGGACAACCTCTACCTCTCCCGCGGCGTCAAGGCCTCGAACGGCGCGCTGGTGGAGCGGGCCGTGACCCTGCTCGAGGCGATGAACGTGCGCGTCCTCGGCCCGGACGAGGTCCGGTCGAGGCTCGGGCTGCGCCGGCATGGCTGACGGCCTCCCGGCGACCGTCGGCCTGCTCGGGGGCGGCGTCATCGGCGGTGGCTGGGCGGCGCGCTTCCTGCTGCACGGTGTCGACGTGCGCGTCTACGACCCGAGCCCCGACGCGGCCCGTACCGTCGAGGCGACCGTGGCGAACGCCCGGCGGGCGCTCCGGCGCCTGACGGCGGTGCCGCTCCCGGCCGAGGGGACCCTGACGCACGTCGGGTCGGTCGAGGAGGCCGTCGCCGGGGCGGGCTTCGTCCAGGAGAGCGCGCCCGAGCGGGAGGACCTGAAGCGCCGGCTCCTCGCCACCGCGTCGGCCGCCGCCGCGCCCGACGTGGTCATCGCCACGTCGACCTCGGGGCTCCTCCCCTCGCGGCTCGGCCTCGACATGACGCGGCCCGAGCGCTTCGTCGTGGGCCACCCGTTCAACCCCGTGTACCTCCTGCCGCTCGTCGAGGTCGTCGGCGGCCCCGGCGTCGACCACGGCGCGGTGACGCGCGCGGCGGACGTCTACCGAGCGGTCGGGATGGAGCCGCTCGTGCTGCGGAGGGAGGTCGACGGCTTCGTCGCCGACCGCCTCCTCGAGGCGCTCTGGCGCGAGGCACTCTGGCTCGTCGCGGACGACGTCGCCACGGTCGAGCAGATCGACGATGCGATCCGCTTCGGCGCGGGGCTGCGCTGGTCGTTCATGGGGACGTTCCTGACGTACCGGATCGCGGGCGGCGAGGCCGGCATCCGCCACTTCATGGCCCAGTTCGGGCCGTCGCTCCAGTGGCCGTGGTCGAAGCTGACGGACGTGCCGGAGCTCACCGAGGAGTTCCTCGACACGCTCGTGGCGCAGTCCGACACCCAG
>CADCWC010000431.1:0-358 GCA_902806305.1 uncultured Thermoleophilia bacterium
GGCGGGCTCGGCGATCACCGCAAGGCTCACGACGGCGGACACGGCAGCGAGGACGGCGAGTCGCGCGACTGCGGCGAGAGGATTCACGAGTGTGCTCCGGGAGTGGTGCGCCTCCGGTCGGCGGCGCTGTCTCAGAGTGCAGGAAATTCACCGGACGCCCATCACCCTCCTGGAGGTTTTAGAACGTTTGCAGAGCGTGAGTAAGGCCGGTCGGACCGCCGACCGATAGAGGTGGCATGGCGCATCCCGCGACGACGGAGGACGCCGCCGCGGCCGTCGTGGGCGTTGGCGTGGACCAGGACGGGCTGGTGGCGCAGGCCAGGGCGCGAGTCCGGCGAGCGCTCGGACGACGCGAGGC
>CADCWC010000431.1:368-3846 GCA_902806305.1 uncultured Thermoleophilia bacterium
TCGCGACAGCGTTCCTGGTCGCGGTGGGTGCTCTGCTCGTCGCGGAGCCCGTCGACCTCGCGGGCCGTGGCGACGTCACCGTCCTGCTGACGCTGTGCTACGCCCTCGCCGCGCGCGTGGAGTTCGAGGTCGGATTCGCGTTCGCCGTCCCGACCCAGCTCATGTTCGTGCCGCTGCTGTTCCTCGCGCCCCCCGCGGCCGTGCCGCTGCTCGTCGCCCTCGCGCTCGTGATGAGCAAGCTCCCGGAGCACGCCCGAGGGGACTGGCATCCGGGCCGCATCGGTCTCCATCTCGGAAGTGCCTGGTACGCCGTCGGACCAGTCCTGGTGCTGTGGGCCGCCGGTTGGCCCGAGCCGACGCTCCGCGGGATGGCGCTACTCGTGCCGCTCATGGCCGCACAGTTCGCGTTCGACTTCGCGTTCTCCGCCGCGCGCGCCTGGTTCGCGCTCGGCATCCCGCCGCGGGAGCTCGTCGACGCGTTCCGGCCCGCGTGGCTCGTCGACCTGGCCTTGGCGCCGCTCGGCTTCCTGCTGGCGGCCGCGGCGCTCGAGGCGAGCTACGCGGCGCTCCTCGGCCTGCCGGTGATGGGCCTTCTGGCGTACTTCGCCCGGGAGCGGAAGGCCCGCATCGACAACGCGCTCGAGCTGTCCCACGCCTACCGCGGGACGGCCCTGCTGCTCGGCGACATGGTCGAAGCCGACGACGCCTACACCGGCCTGCACAGCCAGGACGTGGTCTCGCTCGTGCTCGCGACCGCCGACCGGCTCGGCCTGGACGGTGCGGAGCGACGCAGGGCCGAGCTCACGGCGCTCCTCCACGACGTCGGGAAGGTCAAGATCTCGAACGCGATCATCAACAAGCCGGGCGCGCTGACCGCCGAGGAGCGCGCGGTCATCAACACCCACACGATCGAGGGCGAGCGCATGCTCGACCAGGTCGGCGGGCTGCTCGGCGAGATCGGCCACCTGGTGCGCTCATGCCACGAGCGCTGGGACGGGCGCGGCTACCCCGACGGGCTCGCGGGCGAGGCGAGCCCGCTCGTGGCGCGGATCGTGTGTGCGTGCGACGCGTTCAGCGCCATGACGACGACGCGATCGTACCGACCGGCCATGTCGTCGGCCGAGGCCCTGGAGGAGCTACGCCGCTGCGCCGGCACGCAGTTCGACCCGCGGGTCGTCGAGGCGCTCGCGATGGTGGCCGCCGTCGCGCCGGTCTCCCTCGCCGACGCGGCCTGACGGTCCGCCGCACGGGCCGCCTCGACATGCGGCCAGTCCCGATTCCGGCGCAGGACGCGATGCCGCAGGCCATGCTGCTGAGCCGACCCGCGGGGACGTCGCGGCGGAGTCGTGGAGTCGAACTCCTCACGGGTGCTGTCGATCTCCGGCCGCGCCGGTCGTCGTCACAGTACGTCGGGGGACGTCCGGCGGAATCCGAAGCAGGAGGAGCACGATGCCGCAGTACACGATCCTCATCTACGAGGACGAGGCGAACTGGGTGAACGCCACGCCCGAGCAGTTCCGCGCGGTGATGGAGGCCCACGACGCCTTCACGGCGCAGATCGCCGAGCAGGGCGGCTCGATCGTCGCCGGCGCAGGGCTGCAGCCCACCGCGACCGCCACGACGCTGCGCACGAACGGCGCCGGGTCGCCGGTCGTGACGGACGGCCCGTTCGTCGAGACGAAGGAGGCCCTCGGCGGCTTCTACGTGATCGAGGCGCGCGACCTCGACCACGCCCTGACGATCGCCCGGCTCTGCCCGGCGGGCACGGGTGGCGTCGAGGTGCGCCCGACCATCGACCCCTCGCAGATGTGACGGTGGCGGGCGGACCGACGGTCCGTCGCGCGCTGGACGAGGCGCACCGTCGCGAGTGGGCCTTCGTGGTCGCCGCGGCGGCGCGCCTCGCGCGCGACCTCGACCTCGCCGAGGAGTGCGCGCAGGACGCGTTCGTGCGGGCGGCGGAGACGTGGCCCCGCCACGGCGTGCCCGCGAACCCGGGCGCATGGCTCACGACCGTCGCCACGCGTCGCGTGCTCGACCTGCTCCGGCGCGAGCGTGTCCTGCGCGGCAAGCTGCCGCTGCTCGTCGACCCGCGGCCCGCCGAGTCCGATCCCCCGGTCCTGGAGGAGGCCACGGTGTTCCGCGATGACCGCCTGCGGCTCGTCTTCACCTGCTGCCACCCGGCGCTGGCGCGGGAGGCCCAGGTCGCCCTGACCCTGCGGCTCGTGTGCGGCCTCGCCACGCCCGACATCGCCGCCGCGTTCCTCGTCTCGGAATCGACGATGGCGGCCAGGCTCACACGCGCCAAGCACAAGATCGCCGCTGCGGGCATCCCCTACCGCGTGCCGACGGGCGCCGACCTGCCCGACCGGCTCGACGCCGTGCTCGACGTGGTGCACCTGCTGTTCACCGCCGGGCACGCCGCGCCACGCGGCGACGCGCTCGTGCGCCCCGACGTCGTCGAGCGGGCGCTGCAGCTCGGCCGGACGCTGCGCGCACTCCTGCCCGACGAGCGGGAGGTCGCGGGCCTCCTCGCCCTGATGGTGGTGACGGACGCCCGGCGGGCGACCCGCGTCGCGGCCGACGGCAGCCTCGTGCTCCTGGAGGACCAGGACCGTCGCCGCTGGGACCGGGCCGGCATCGCCGAGGGCGGCGCGCTCGTCGTCGCCGCCCTCCGTGGCGGCCGCCCCGGGCGCTTCGCCCTCCAGGCGGCGATCGCGTCCCTGCACGCCGAGGCGCCCTCCGCCGCGGAGACCGACTGGGCCCAGATCCTCCACCTGTACGACCTCCTGCTGCGCGTCTGGCCGTCCCCCGTCGTGGCCCTGAACCGCGCTGTGGCGGTCGCCATGGTCGACGGACCCGACGCCGGGCTGGCCGCGGTCGACGCGCTGGCCGGCGACGCGCGCCTCGACGGGTACGCCTATCTGCCGGCGACGCGCGCCGACCTGCTCCGCCGGCTGGGACGCCACGCCGAGGCCGCCGAGGCCTACCGTGCCGCGTTGCGGCTGACCGCGAACGGCGCCGAGCAGGCGTTCCTGGCCGGGCGCCTGGCAGGCGTGGAGCGCTGACGAGCCGACGCCCGCGCGGGTACCCTCCGCGTCGTGGTCGCGGCTTCCCCTCTCCCCGCGCGCGCCGTGGACGCGTCGGCCGGCGCGACCGCGTGATTCCCGAGGCACCGCTCGTGCGGACCCCGGACGGCCTCGTCCCGCAGGGCGAGGGCTGGTTCGTCGTGAACGCCCGCGATGCACGGTGGCGGCACACGGACCGGTTCGGCAGCGACACGCCATTCGAGGGTGACGCGCGCTTCCCACAGGTCGGCCTCAACGTGGGGGTGCTGCAGCCGGGACAGCCGAACGCCTACTACCACGGCGAGGACAGCCAGGAGAACTTCCTGGTCCTGTCCGGTGAGTGCCGCCTCCTGGTCGAGGGACAGGAGCGCCGTCTGCGCGCCTGGGACTTCGTGCACCTCCCGCCGTGGACC
>CADCWC010000432.1 GCA_902806305.1 uncultured Thermoleophilia bacterium
AGCTCGGCCGCGAGCGCGTCGCGGCCGAGGAAGTCGGCGGCGCCCAGCTTGACCACGAAGTCGAGGTTGACGTGGAAGGGCGACGTCACGCCCGGGAAGTAGTCGTAGCCCAGGAAGATCAGCCCGGACTCGATCCGGAGGCTCTCCACCGCCGCCAGACCGTAGGGCCGCACCCCCAGGCTGCCGCCCTGGTCGAGCAGCGCCTGGAAGAGCGCCTCTGCGCCCTCGGGCGGACAGAAGACCTCGAACCCGAGCTCGCCCGAGTAGCCCGTGCGCGAGATGAAGCAGCCCGGGACGCCACCGACGACGACCGGCTCCGGCAGGAAGCGGAAGTACCGCAGCGCCTCGAGGTCCGCGTCGGTCAGCGCCGCGAGCAGCTCGCGGGAGCGCGGGCCCTGGACCTGCAGGTGCGGCAGCTCGGCCGTGCGGTCCACGATCTCGACGTCGAAGCGACCGGCGCAGACCCGCCGGAAGTGGTCGCCGTCGGACTCGAGCGCCGTGACGGCGAGCACCCCGAGCGGGCCGTCGCCGCCGTTCAGCACCGTGCCGTCGCCGAGCATCCGCCCCCGCTCGTCGCAGAAGGCGCCGTAGCGGACCTGTCCGACCTGCAGCGTGCTCATGTCGTTCGTGAACAGGTAGTCGGCCGCCGCGAGCGCGTCGGGCCCGCGGAACGTCCACTTGCGGAGCGGCGACTCGTCCCACACGCCGACGGCCTCGCGGACCGCGTGGTGCTCGGCCACCGGATCCCCGAAGTCGGAGATCCAGTCCCACCCCTCCCACTCGGCGAAGCGGCCGCCGTAGCGGCGGAGGATCGGGTCGAACGGCGTGCGGTCGAGTGCGTCGGTGGCGGGGGTCCACTCGACCGGCTGGACGACGGCGTCGGGACCGCCCGCCGCGGCGAGCGGCACCGAGTCGGACTCGATCGGCGGCAGCGCCACCTCGACGGGCATGATCACGGTCGGCCCGGCGCGGCGGCTCAGCTCCTGGTGGCCGGGCGGCAGGACCTCGGTCAGGCCGAGCAGTGCACGCGTCGCGGCCGGCCCGCGCAACGTGCGGTAGCTCTCGACCGGCCGGAGCGGCTCGCGGTCGAGTGCGCGGCGCAGGCGACGGAGCCGCGCCTGCTGGCCTGCGTCGACGCCCGGGGTGGAGAAGATCGCCTGCTCGACGTAGCTCTCCACGACGCGGTTCCCGACGAGCGCCACGTCGCCGCCCCGCGCGCGGCCGGTGCGGGGGGAGTACGTCACGACGGACCGCACGGTGGCCAGATAGGCGTTCCAGGTCGAGAGCACGACCTCGCCGCGACAGCGCACACCGGTCTCCGGCACGGCGAGCAGCGTGATCCGACGGTCGTTGACGGCCTCGAGGACCGCCTCCGTCGTCGGCTGCAGGATGGTCACGAACTTGTGCAGCGGCCAGACGTCGAGCTGGTTGTAGTCGCCGGGCTCGCACCCGACGCCGAACACGTACACGTCCGAGTAGCGGAAGAAGTTGCCCGTGCCGAGGGTCTCGCGCAGTCGGTCGTAGAAGAGCGTGATCGTGCCGCAGATCAGGTTCGAGCACCCGATCGCGTCCATCGGCTGGGCGAGCAGCACGCCGAGTCGGTCACCCGGCTGGAAGCCGCCGGGCCACAGCGTGTCGAGCGGGCCGGCCGAGCCGTCACGCTCGACGGCGAAGGTCTCGGAGGCGAGCGCGTAGGACGAGTGCATGCCGGCTATCGTAGTGCCGGCTCCGGGTCGCCCGTGCACCAGTCGGCGGAACCCCCGGCCGCAGACGCCCGTCCGGCCGCGGCCCGGCGGGAGGCTGCCGGAGGTTCACGCGGCTTCCGCCGGCGACGGCTGTGGCCGACGACGTGCCGTGCCGATCCGTGGGGTAGCGTCCCGCGGCCCGTCGGGCTCGTCGGACCTCCGCACCACCCGGTGTGCGTCCGGCGAGGCGACACCCGACGCCGCCTCCGACCGTTCCTGCGTCGCCCGTGGCCGAACCGATGGGAGTCCCGTGCAGCACCTTCGTCCCGCGATCGCCCTTTCCGCGCTCGTCGCGAGTCTCCTGCCCGCCTCGGCGTCAGCGGCCACGTACTACGTCGATCCGGCGGGCTCGGACAGCCGCTCGGGCCTGAGCGCGACCACGGCCTGGCGCACGGTGGCGCGCGTCAACGCCGCCCGCCCGGCGCCCGGCGATCAGGTGCTGTTCCGTGGCGGCGCGAGCTGGTCCGAGATGCTGACGCCGTCCACGAGCGGCACCGCGGCGGCGCCCGTCGTGTACGGCACCTACGGCACCGGACGGGCCGTCCTGCGGGGCAACGGGTCGGGCTTCGCCGGGATCGCGGCCGTGCGGCGCAGCTGGCTCCGGTTCGAGAACCTCGAGCTCCGCGACTGGCTCTCCGGCGAGGACGGCGTCTACCTCGAGGGCGGGTCCGACCTCGTCTTCGACCGCGTGGTGATCCTGAACAGCCAGGAGGGACTGCACTCGAGCCCGTCCGTCGCCGCGCAGCGGATCACGTTCCGGAACGGCGTCATCGGTCCCCTCGCGGCCGGGCCGAGCATCGGCGTCATGAGCTCCGGACGCGACAGCGGCTGGGTGGTCCGCGACACGGAGATCTCGGGCGCGGGCGACAGCTGCGTCATCGACATGGGGCGTGACTCGCTCTACGAACGCGTCCGGGTCCACGACTGCGGCGGCGCCCGGACGTACGGCACGCACGGCCTGTACCTGAAGGGCCCGAACCAGACGCTGCGGTCCTCCGAGGTGTGGGCGAGCCGCGAGGAGTGCGTCTCGACGCGGTACGAGAACGCGCGGATCATCGGCAACCGGCTCCACGGCTGCCGGTTCGGGATCGGCTACCACGAGGACTCGGCCGCGTCCGGGCCGTCCCGCTTCATCCGCAACGTCATCTGGGACACCTCCACGGGCATCTACATCTCCGGGTCGACGGCCCGCGACTTCGACATCTCGCAGAACACGGTCCTCGGCGCCACGAGTCGCGGCCTGACCGGCATGGAGGGCGTCGTCATGCACCGCGTCCGCGGCCTGCGGCTCGAGAACAACGTCGTGGCCGGAAACCTGCGCGTCCTCCTGCGCGTCGACGGGATCGGCACGGGCGGGTCGGTGCAGGGGACGAACGTCTTCCACACCACGTACGCCACGACGCGGCCGTTCGTCTGGAGCGGGAGCTGGATCGGCTTCGCCGACTACGTGTCCCGCGCGCGCAGCGTCGGAGCGCGCTACGCCGACCCGCGGCTCCTGTCCGTGGCCCCGAGCCAGCCCGACGTGCGCCTCGGGTCGGGGTCTCCGGCGCGCGACATGGGTCGCGTCCAGCTCGGATGGGCGACGCTCTCCTACGGCTGTGACGGGTTGCTCGAGCACTTCTGCGGCTCCGCGCCCGACGCCGGGGCGATCGAAGCGCTCTCCTGAGCCCGGATCGCGGTGTGACGAACGACGCGCTCCGGGCCTCCGCGCTCGAACGGGTCCGCGCCGCCTGCCTGGCTCTGCCTGAGACCAGCGAGCGTCCCAGTCACGGCGCGCCGACCTTCTTCGTCCGGTCGAAGCGCTCGTTCGTCACGTTCCACGACGATCACCACGGCGACGGGCGACTCGCGCTGTGGTGCGCCGCCCCACCCGGCGTGCAGGCGATGCTGGTCGACGGGGCGCCTGAGCAGTACTTCGTCCCGGCCTACGTCGCACATCGCGGGTGGGTCGGCGTCCGCCTCGACCGTGGCCTCCCGTGGGCGGAGGTCGAGGGCCTGATCGAGGACGCCTACCTGACCGTGGCGCCCCCGTCGTTGCGCGACGCCGTGGGCGCCCCGCCCCCCTCGAGCTCGAGCAGCCACCGCTTGCGCTCCGGCCCGCCCGCGTAGCCGCCGAGGGCACCGCTCGCCGGGAGCACCCGGTGGCAGGGCACGAAGACGGCCAGCGGGTTGACCGCCAGGGCCGTCCCTGCCGCCCGGACGCCGCGCGGGCTGCCCGCCGCTCCCGCGACGGCGGTGTAGGTCGTCCGACCGCCGTAGGGCACGGCCGCCGTGGCCTCGAGCACCCGGCGGCGGAACCCGTCCGCGAGGCGCAGGTCGAGCGGGACGTCGAACGCCCGCCGTCGGCCTGCGAAGAACTCCTCCAGCTGCCGTCGGGCCGGATCGAGCCGCGTCGGCGCCTCGAGCACCCGCGGTGAGACGCGGCGGGCGAGCTGCTCGAGCACGGCCTCGCGTTCGGCCGTGTCGAACGCGAGCCGCACCACGCCGCGCTCCGTGGCTGCGAGCAGCAGCGGCCCGAGCGGCGAGTCGGCCGTGGCGTAGGCCACATCCAGGAGTCCCTCGTCGGCCGCCCGCCGCGCCCGGCGCCGCCCGGCCCCGGCAGCGTCGGCCACGGGCAGCGACCGGGCGGCGTCCCGGAGGGCCGTCTCCAGCGGATCGCTCATCGGTCCCAGCCCTCCCGGAGCCGCTTCAGGCCCTCGTGCAGGCTGCGCCTCGCCGCCTCCTCGGAGCAGCCGAGCACGGTGCCGATCTCGGCGTGGCTGAGCTCGACGGCGAAGCGCAGCGTCACGGCGGCGCGCATCTTCGGCGGCAGCCGCCGCACCGCCGACCACAGCTCGGGCTCCTCCGGCACGGGCGGGCCCGTCCCGGCGCCCGCGAACGCGGGCAGCGGCTCAGGGACGGTCGCGACCGGGACGGCCCGGCGGGCGCGGGCGCGGTGCAGGTCGATCGCCTTGCGGTTCGCGATCGTGAAGACCCACGCGCGCAGGTCCGTCGAGGCGGGGAGGGTCGGGTAGGCGCGGAGGGCGGCGATCATGGTCTCCTGCAGGACGTCGTCGGCGTCGGTCGGCCCCACGGACGCGGCCAGGAAGCGGCGGACCGCGACGCCGTGACGGTCGACGAAGCGCTGGAACGGGGGAAGGGCCACTGCGGAGAGGACGCTAGCGACCGGCGCGTCGTGAGACGCTCCGCCGAGCCCGCGGGGCGGGCACCGCGACCGGCCGCGACTATGCTCCCGCCTCGACAAAGGTTCCCCGATCGCTTCGAGGGCTGGGCGTGGATCTGTACGAGCATCAGGGCAAGGAGCTCTTCGCCCGCGCCGGCCTGCGCACGGTGGAGGGCCGCGTGGCCACGAGCGTCGAGGAGGCGCGGGCCGCCGCCGAGGAGCTCGCCGGTCCCGTCGTCGTGAAGGCGCAGGTGCTGACCGGCGGACGCGGCAAGGCGGGCGGCGTCAAGCTCGCGGCGACGCCCGACGAGGTCGCGGAGCACGCCGCGGCGATCCTCGGCCTCGACATCAACGGGCACGTGACGCGGCGGCTGTGGGTGGAGCGGCAGGCCTCGATCGCCAAGGAGTACTACTTCTCGATCACGTTCGATCGCGGCGCCAAGCGGCCGCTGTTCATGCTCTCCACGATGGGCGGCATGGACATCGAGGCCGTGGCCGTCGACCACCCGGAGAAGCTGGCCCGCATCCACCTCGACCCGGCGATGGGCTTCCGGCCGTTCTTCGCGAACCGCCTGGTGTTCGCGGCGGGCATCCCGAAGGAGGAGCGGCGGGCGGTCGCGGCGATCATCGAGGGCTGCCACCGGCTGTTCGTCGAGGCCGACGCCATGCTCGTCGAGGTCAACCCGCTGATCGTCACGCCGGAGGGCGAGGTGGTGGCCGCCGACGCGAAGGTCACGATCGACGACAACGCGCTCTACCGCCACCCGGAGATCGCCGCCATGCGCGACACCGCCGCCGCCGACCCGCAGGAGCAGATGGCCCGCGAGCGGGGCGTCACCTACGTCAAGCTCGACGGCGCGATCGGGATCCTCGGCAACGGCGCCGGGCTCGTGATGTCGACGCTCGACGTCGTCGACCAGGTCGGCGGCACGCCCGCCAACTTCCTCGACGTGGGTGGTGGCGCCCAGGCCGACGAGATCGTCTCGGCGCTCGAGGTGATCCTCTCCGACCCGAAGGTGCAGGCCATCTTCTTCAACATCTTCGGCGGCATCACGCGTGGCGACGAGGTGGCGCGCGGCATCCTCGACGCGCTCGACCGGCTCGAGATCGGCGTGCCGATCGTCGTCCGCCTCGACGGCACGAACGCCGAGGAGGGCCGGGCCATCCTCGCCGCCGCGCCGCACCGGCACCTGCACGTCGAGGCGACGATGCTCGACGCCGCGCGCCGCGTGGTGGAGCTGGCCGGAGGCGCCGCCTGATGGCCGTCCTCGTGACCGCCGAGACGCGGCTCGTGACGCAGGGCATCACGGGTCGCGAGGGCGCCTTCCACACGCTCAAGAACCGCGCCTACGGCACGCAGGTCGTGGCCGGCGTGACGCCGGGGAAGGGCGGGCAGGACGTCGAGGGCATCCCCGTCTTCGACACGGTGGCGGACGCGGTGGCCGAGACCGGCGCCAACACGTCGATGGTGTTCGTGCCGCCCCGCTTCGCGGCCGACGCCATCTACGAGGCCGCCGACGCGGGGATCGGGACGATCGTCTGCATCACGGAGGGGATCCCGGCCCACGACATGCTCGGGGCGTACACGTACCTGCGGCCCCGCGGCATCCGCCTGCTCGGTCCGAACTGCCCGGGGGCCCTGTCCCCCGGGATCGCGAACGTGGGGATCATCCCGGCCCAGGTCTTCGCGCCGGGCGGGATCGGCCTCGTCTCTCGGTCGGGCACGCTGACCTACCAGATCGGCAGCGAGGTGGCGGGGCTCGGCCTCGGCAACTCGACGATCGTGGGCATCGGCGGCGACCCGGTGGTCGGCACGTCGTTCATCGACGCGCTCGAGCTGTTCGAGGCCGATCCCGAGACGACGCACATCGTGCTCGTGGGGGAGATCGGCGGCAATGAGGAGGAGAAGGCCGCCGACTACATCGCCGCGCACGTCACGAAGCCGGTCGTGGCCTACATCGCGGGCTTCACCGCTCCGCCCGGCAAGACGATGGGCCACGCCGGCGCGATCATCTCGGGGTCGTCCGGCACCGCCGTGGCCAAGAAGGAGGCGCTCGAGGCGCGCGGCGTCCGCGTCGGCACGAACCCGACCGAGGTCGCGCGGATCGTGGCGGAGCTCGTCACGGCCTGAGCGACGGCGACCGAGCCGGCGGGCGCGACCGGGCGCTGCAGCGCGGACGGGCGCCTACGCTGCACGCGTCCCGTCCCGCCGCCGCCGCTCGAGGTTCCGATGTCCGTCACGCCGACCACCATCTCCTTCGCCCGCGGCGTCCCGTCGTTCGACATGCTGCCCACGGCGGAGATCGGCGAGGCCGCCGCTCGCGTGCTCGCCGACGACCCGGCCGGCGTGCTGTCCTACGGCGCGGCCGAGGGATACCGACCGCTGCGGCAGTGGGTCGCCGACCGCTACGACGCGGACGTGGAACGCGTCCTCCTGACGAACGGCTCGCTCCAGGGACTGGCCCTCCTGGCCGAGCTGCTCTTCGCCGACGCCGGCGGCCGGGCGATCGTCGAGGCGCCGACCTACGACCGGACGCTGCTGACGCTGCGCCGGTTCGGCGCGGCGGTCCAGAGCGTGCCGCTCGAGGGTGACGGGATCGACCTCGACGCGCTCGAGTCGCGCCTCCAGGCGGGCGCCGTGCCGGGACTCGTCTACCTGATCCCGAACTTCCAGAATCCGGCCGGCACGACGATGTCCCGGGCCAAGCGCGAGCGCGTCGTGGCCCTCGCCGGCGAGTACGAGTTCATGGTCCTCGAGGACGACCCCTACCGCGATCTGCGCTTCTCCGGCGCCGACGAGCCGACGATGCTGTCGCTCGACCGCGACGACCGGGTCATCTACTCGACGTCGTTCACGAAGACGGTCGCCCCCGGCGTGCGCGTCGGGGGCCTGATCGTGCCGCCGCCGCTCTTCGGACGCCTGCGGGCGCTGGCGACGGACACCTACATCGCGCCGAGCCATGTCGCGCAGGGCACGGTCGCCGCGTACTGCGCCGCGGGCCACTTCGACCCGGGCGTGGAGCGCGCCGCGGAGATGCTCGCGGAGCGCTGCGCGGCGCTGTGCGCGGCCGTCGACCGGCACCTCGGCGAGCGCGCCGTCTACCGTCGGCCTGAGGGTGGCTACTTCCTGTGGCTGCGGTTGCCGGGCGTCGACACCGAGGGCCTGGCCACGCGGGCGGCCGAGGCGGGCGTCCCGTTCGTCAAGGGCAGCTCGTGCTACATCGACGGCGGCGGGACCGACGAGCTGCGGCTGGCCTTCTCGGCCTGCGCGCCGGCCGACATGGACCCGGGCGTCGAGCGGCTCGCCGCGCTGCTTCCGGGAGCGTGACGATGCGCGAGGGCACCCTCACCGTTCCCTTCGAGATCACGGGGTGGGACGAGGCGGTCTACGACGAGCCCGCGGACGGGCCGACGCTGAGCCGCGTCACCGTCCGGAAGCGGTTCACGGGTGCGCTGGAGGGCTCGAGCGTGGCGGAGCTCCTGATCGCGAACGGCGAGGAGGGCCGCGGGTACATGGCCTCCGAGCGGGTCGAGGGGACGCTCGAGGGACGCCGCGGCACGTTCGTCCTGCAGCACGGCGGCGTGGACGACGGCGTCGTGGCCCGGACCTTCGGCCACGTCGTCCCGGGCTCGGGCACGGATGACCTCCGTGGCCTGCGGGGGGACGTCGAGTTCGCGCACGACGAGTCCGGCGCCCGCCTGCTGCTCCGCCTGGCGCGCCGGCAACCCGTCTCGGAATGAGATCGGTGCCCGGCCGTACCGGATGACCTCCGCGCCGCTCCGGGCCTCCCCGGGCGACCCCCTCATGCCGACACCGGCTCTGAGGCCGCGCGAGGCGTCAATCGGCCTCGTCGGTCCCGGCGGACTCGACGGCCGCTCGCAGCCCGGCCCGTTCCGCCGCCGGCACGTCCCGCCAGTCGAGGTCGTGGAGTGCCCCGTGGAGCGCCCACAGCAGGTTCAGCGACGTCGCGTGCGGGTGCCGGTCCAGCACGCGCAGGTAGGCCTCGACCGCGCCGACCGCCGCCAGGTCTCGCTCGTGGGCGATGCCGACGTCCGCCAGCCGCCGAGCGCTCGCCGGGCCAAGACCGCGGAGCTCGACGACCGGGCGCTGCCCCGTCCCGCCCTTCACGACAGCCGCCCGGCGAGCAGGTCGGGGTACGCGGCGTGCAGCTGTCCGACGAGGTCCGGCGTGGCCAGATCGACGGGCGGCTCGGTGGCCACCAGGGCCTCGAGCTGAGCAGCCGCCCGGCGCACGCGGACGTCCGGGGGCGGCGCGTGACGGCCGCGGCCGTCGTCGAACAGGCGCGCCGCCACCTCGGCCTGCAGGCTCCGGCGGCCACGGGCCACGCGGGCCCGGAACGTCTCCGGCGTGATGCCGAGGATCGCCGCGCCGGTCCCGGACGGGTAGTCGAGCACGTCGGCGAGCAGGTAGGCGAGGCGGACCGGCACCGAGAGCCGCGTGAGCAGCCCGATCGCGCAGACGAGCTCGGCCTCCTCCTCGAGCAGCCGCCCGTCGGGGCCGGGCGCCGGGTCGGGGCGATCGAGGACGTCCGCGTCGGCCGGGACGGGGCGCGTGCGGGCCCGCCGCCGGTGCCGCGCGATCTCCCGGACGGTCACCGTGTGCACCCACGTGGTGAGCGCTGCCTCGCCGCGGTACCCGCGCAGGCCCCGGGCCACGGCGAGCAGCACGTCCTGCGCGCAGTCGCGCGCCTCGTCCGGGTGCCAGAGCGCTCGGAGGGCGAGGCCGTAGACGACGTCCTCGATCGAGCGGAGCACCTCGTCGAGGGCCGCCCCGTCGCCCTGCTGGGCCTGCCGGACCGCGGCGGTCACCGCGGTGGTGTCAGCTCGCGACGACATGGGTGTCGAGGATCTCGGCGTGCTCGAGGCTCGGCTCCGCGAGCAGGGCGAACCAGGCCGCACACACCGGCAGCGACGGTGCGCGCTCGGCGGCGGCGACCGCCTCGGCGTGCGACCGCCAGGTCAGGACGTGGACGTAGCGGCCGTCCGCGGTCCGCGTCAGCATCGCGGTCCGGAGGCCCGGGCAGGCGTCCGCCAGCGCGGCCACGACCGCCGCGTGGCCGTCCAGGACGGCCCCTTCGTCGGCCGCCGCGACCGTGAAGCGCGCGATCTCCATGGATCCCATTCAGCTCCTCCTCGGGGTGTGCATCCGGTTGGAGGGCGGACGACGGGCGATCGTGACATGCGTCGTGGTGCCGTCAGGCGCCGCCTGCGGGCGGCGAGGCCGCCCCGCCGGCCGGCGGTGAGGGGTCGGTGTCGGCGTCTGCGCTCGACGTCGCGGCGGGCATCGGCCGGGCCCCGACGGGTGCGGTGCCGGCCGTCGTCCGCGCACCGCGGCCGGAACCGCTGCCTCCCGCTCGTCGACCGGTCACGAGGCGGCTCGCCGCCACACCGGCCACGAGCCCGAGCAGGGTGCAGATCAACATGACCCAGATGAGCGACGCGTCGGTGTCGAAGAGCACGAACGAGACCGGGACCGTGGTGGTGTTCGAGAGCACGAACGCCACCAGGTAGATCACGATCAGGGCCAGCAGCGCCAGCAGCCCGTAGACGAGGCGCTCGGGATCGGCGCGGCCGCGCGGGAGCTTCATCGGGTCACGCTAGCCGATTGATTCCCGCGCGGCGGCCGTCCGCCGCGCCTCGTCAGCGGGCGGCGCCGATCGCGACGGGCGCAGCGCTGCGACGGGCGATCGTCGGCTCGAGCAGTTGCGCCTGGCGTGGCGTCGCCATCCGGCCGCCGTGCATGTGGCGGAACGTGGGACAGGGGTCGTCGCGCTCCAGGGCACAGAGTCCCTTGCGACGGAAGAAGCAGTCGTTGCAGGTCACAGCGCGCGGCACGGGTGCAGCGTTTCCCCTCTTGACATGGCCTGTGTCGGCGGTCGGCGTCCTCCCAGAACGCCCCGCCTGCGAGGTGCGTCGAGCACCCCTCGGACGATGGGGCACTCTAGACCCCGGTCCGCGACCTCACAAGCTCGGAACCGTCGCCCGCGACCGCAAAATGCGGCCGTTTCGTCGACGGGTGCGAATCAGGCCGCGGGCAGCTCCGCGAGCGCGTCGAGCGCCTCGGCGAAGGTCCCCACCGGGACGATCCGCAGGCCGTCCTCGGCCCAGCGGCGGGCCTCGGCGGCGTTCTCCTCGGGCACCAGGAAGACGTCGGCGTCGGCGTCCGTGGCGCCGAACGTCTTCTGCTTGATCCCGCCGATCGGGGCCACCGTGCCGTCCATCAGGATCTCGCCCGTGACGGCCACGCGGTGGCCGCGGACGACCGAGCGCTTGGCCAACGCGCTGTAGATCTCGAGCGCGAAGCCGAGGCCCGCCGACGGCCCGCCGACGCCTTCCGTCTCGTAGCGGACGGGGATCGGGAGCTTCGCCTCGGCCGGGGCGATGATCACGCCGAGCACCGCCCGCTTCGGGTCGTCCGGGTTCGGCGCCGTCGCGACCTCGGCCGTGCCGCGGTCTGCGCCGCGTCGGTACGCCAGCGTGACGCGTTCGCCGGGCCGCACGCCCTCGAGCGCGCGGCGGAGGTCGTCGAGGTCCCGGACAGTCCGACCGCGGGCCTCGACGATCTCGTCGCCCTCGCGCAGGCCGGCGCGCTCGGCCGGGGAGTCCGGCCCGAAGGCGGCGATCCGGGCGATCGCCCGGATCTCGACCTTCTTGCCAAGGGCGCGCTCGGCCACGACCGCGGCGTTCTGCTGCGAGCTCCGCATGAGGATCCGTCCCTGCCGACCGAGATCCTCGTCGTCGTGGCCCGGCGGGATCACCTTCTCCTCCGGCACGAGGTCGACGCCGGGCTCGTCGTCGCCGAGCCAGCGGTCGAGGAGGCTCGCGCGACGCACCTGCACGGCCACGAGGAGCAGCGCGGGATCGCCTCGCCGCGCGTCCGGCGGCTCGCCCGGGACGTCCACGTAGGGCCCGATCTCGACCGCTGCCTGCGGGCTGTAGAGGAAGTAGTCGCTGGCCCTCGTCCCGGCCCAGGCCGCGACGGCCGCCGAGCCGCCCAGCACCACCACGACCACGCCGACGATCAGGACCAGGAGGCGACGCACGACCACCAGCGTACCCGTCTCCCGACTCGTTCCCGTTGCAGCCGGGCAACGGCTGCGTGGCCCGGCCCACGGTGATTGAATGGCGCCGTGACGGCGACGCGCGGCACCACGTGGCTCGGACGCGCCGGCGTGACGTTCGCCGTGCACCAGTACGACTACGGCGCGATGCCCGCCGGGGTGGGCGCGGCCGTGCACGCCTCGACCGCCCTCGAGATCCCGGTGGAGCGGTTCGCCAAGACGCTCGTCGCCGAGGCGGACGGCGACCCGGTGTTCGTCCTGGTGCCGGGCGACCGCGAGGTGTCGCTCCGCAAGCTCGCGCGGGCGGCGGGCGTCAAGCACGCCGAGATGGCCGACCCGCGCGACGCGGAGCGGCTGACCGGCTATCAGATCGGCGGCATCGGCCCGTTCGGGGCGCGGCGGTCCCTGCCCGTCTACGTCGACGCCTCGTTGCTCGGGTACGAGCAGATCGCGCTGAACGGCGGCCGCCGGGGCGTGATCCTCGAACTCGCCTCGGCGGACGTCGTGCGGCTGCTCGACGCCGTGTGTGCCGACCTCGCGGCCGGCTGACGCCGAACGACGTCCGTCAGAAGCCGACCTTGCGGTCGGGGTCCGGCATCGGCTCACCCGGCTGGTCGGGCACCGGATCCGGGTGCGGCACGTCGGGGGAGGGCACCTCGAGCGGCGGCTCGGGCGGCTGGTCGGGGACGCTGATCGGGTCCCCCGGCATCGGCATGCTCATGTCAGTCATAGTCGGTGGTACCCGGTCGGGCCGATCCCTAGGCGTCCGCCGCGGCGACCACGCGCTCGGCGACCCGCACCCGGGCCTCGACCAGCGCCGCGGGCGGCACGTGGCCGCAGGCGGCGGCGAAGCGGGCCAGGATGCGGAAGCCGAGCGGCGTCAGCACGCTCTCCGGGTGGAACTGGACGCCCTCGACCGGCAGGCTGCGGTGGCGGAGCCCCATCACGACCTGCGCTTCGTCGTCGAGCCACGCCGAGACCTCGAGCGGGCCGTCGGGCGGCGGCTCCGCCGCGGCCAGCGCGTGGTAGCGGGCCGCCGGGAACGGCGACGGGAGCCCGCGTAGGAGACCACGCCCGTCGTGCGCGATCGGGGAGGAGCGGCCGTGCCGCGCGTGGTCGGTCGGAGTCACGGGCACGTCCCAGGCGGCGGCGATGCACTGGTGCCCGAGGCAGATCCCGAGGATGGGCGTGCCGTCCCGGGCCAGGGCGCGGATGGCGGCCGTCGAGACGCCCGCCTCGTCGGGCCCCTGCGGCCCGGGCGAGACGATCAGCCCGCTCGGGTCGAGGGCGGCCAGCTCGTCCAGGCGCGTGGCGTGAGCCGGGACGATGCGCCAGGGGACGCCGAGCTCGTCCAGCCGATGGCCGATGTTGCGGACGAACGAGTCGCGGTTGTCGAGGATGACGATCTCGCGGGGCACGGGGCTCAGAGCTCCCGCCAGGCCACGGCGAGTCGTCCGACCGCCGGACGCTGAACCCGCGCGGCCGGCCGCCGATCCTCAGCACGGGCCGGGCGGGCGTCAGGTCGACCACGCGGGCCTCACTTCCCCGCCGGTCGGAACAGCGCGAAGCTGGCGGTGTGGCCGTGGAGGAAGTTGCGGCCGCCGACCGGGCCGAGCTCGCCGGCGGCGAAGAAGCCGGCGACGGGGGTCTGCGGCATCGCCTGGCGGGCGGCGCCGACGTCGTGGCACGGGCCGTTGAACAGCCGTTCGCCGCGCCCGTTGCAGCTGAACAGCAGCGCGCCGGCCGGCGGCACCGGGTGGCTCCGCTGGGCCTCGAGCAGGAGCGACAGGTCTTCGCTGGCGGTGTCGGCGTCGCGGACGTGGAACTGCGCGGTCCGCCCGGGGCGGACGTACTCGGCCACGCCGATCGAGCCGTCGGCGTCGTCGATCCCGATCACGTTGCGCACGAGGAAGTCGCCGCGCCCGAACCGCTCGCGGTACTCGCTGACCGCCTGCCCGATGAACAGCCCTTCGGCCAGCAGTTCCTGGTCCCCCTCGGGCAGCTCGTCGACCAGTTCCTTCAGGACCGCCAGCGCCGGGCGGCCGCCGAGCTGCTGGATCACGTTGTCGCGCGCCTTGGTGATGACCATCGGCCGGCCGATCGGGCGGCACCCCTGGCTGACGACGGTCTGCACGTCGATCGCGCCGGCGATGCTCAGCCCGGCGAACCCCGCGGTGTGGGCCGCGTCGTTGTGGAACAGCCGGCTCTCGCCCGACCGCCGCCCGCTGCTGGCCATCCCGCCGACGAGCGGCGCGCCCCGGCCGGCCTTGTCGATCGCGGGGAGCAGCTTGCTGACCGGCGTGCTGAACGGGTCGCCGAACCCGACGATCGCCCGCGTCTGCGGCCCGATGCCGATCCGCCGGGCCAGTTCGTCGGTGTCCTCGGTCAGTTC
>CADCWC010000433.1 GCA_902806305.1 uncultured Thermoleophilia bacterium
AGCCGACGGCCCTCGGCCTCCGTGCGGACGAACGCCCCCTGCCCGACCTTCACGTCGAGCACGATCGCGCCCGCGCCCGCCGCGAGCTTCTTGGACATCACGGAGGTCGCGATCAGCCCCGGCTCGGGGACGGTCGCCGTCGCGTCGCGCAGGGCGTAGAGGAGCCGGTCCGCCGGCACCAGGCGGTCGGTCTGGGCCACGACGGCGCACCCCACGGCGTCGACCTGGCGGACGAACGCCGGGATCGCCAGGTCGATCCGGTAGCCCGGGACCGCCTCGAGCTTGTCGAGCGTCCCGCCGGTGTGGCCGAGCCCGCGGCCCGACATCTTGGCCACGGGCACCCCGCAGGCCGCCACGAGCGGCGCGAGCGCGAGCGTCACCTTGTCGCCCACGCCGCCCGTCGAGTGCTTGTCGACGACGGTCCGCCCGAGCGGCGCCAGGTCGACCACGTCGCCCGAGTCGACCATCGCGGCACACAGGGCGTCGACCTCCGTGTCGTCCAGGCCGCGCCAGACGACGGCCATCAGCCAGGCGGCCATCTGGTCGTCCCCGACGCGCCCCGCGACGTAGCCGTCGACCAGGAAGCGGAGCTCGTCGGCCGTCAGGCGGCGGCCGTCGCGCTTGGCGGCGATCAGGTCGACGGCGCGCACGGTGTGATCCTTCGGTGCGGTCGAGGCGGCGGTCGGACGGCGGTCAGACGCTGAAGGCGTCGCCCGGCAGGTCGGCGCCCGGCTCGCGGCCCGTCAGGTGGCGGTAGCAGGTGGCGCCCACGTCCGAGAACCACCCGTCGTGCCTGCGCACCGGTCCGGCGGCGCCCGGCCGGTGGGCGAGCAGCAAGGCGTGCTCCCGCGAGTGGTCCGTGGACGGCGTCGTGGGATCGCAGCCGTGGTCGGAGCAGATGACGAGCAGGTCGTCCGGGCGGAGCGCGTCGAGGATCGTGGGCAACGCGGCGTCGAACTCCTGCAGGCTGCGATGGAAGCCCTCCGGGTCGTTGCGGTGGCCGTACACCATGTCGGTCTCGACCAGGTTCGTGAACACGAGCCCGTCCTCGAGCTCGCGCAGCAGCCGCACCGTCTCCTCGATCCCGGCGGCGTTCGAGCCGGCGGGCGCCGACGTGTCGACGTCGAGCCCGGCGAAGACGTCCGCGATCTTGCCGACGCCGTGCACCGCGACGCCGGCCTCGCGGAGACGCGACAGGTGGTTCGGCCGGGTCGGCTCGAGCGAGAAGTCGTGGCGATGGCCGGTGCGGCGGTAGGCGCCCGAGCCGCCGATGAACGGCCGCGCGATCACCCGGCCGACGGCGTGCGGCGGCTCGAGCAGGGCGCGCGCCGTCCTGCAGGCGGCGTACAGCTCCTCGAGCGGGACGACGTCCTCGTGGGCCGCGACCTGGAAGACCGAGTCGGCGGACGTGTAGACGATCCACTTCCCGGTGGCGACGTGCTCGTCGCCGAGGCGCTCGATGATCTCGGTCCCCGAGGCGGCCTCGTTGCCGATCACGCCGCGACCGGTCGCGGCCGAGAACGCCTCGACCACCTCGGGCGGGAAGCCGTGCGGGTACGTCGGCATCGCGACCTCCGTCACGACGCCGACCAGCTCCCAGTGGCCCGTGGTGGTGTCCTTTCCCGCCGAGCGCTCGCGCAGCCGTCCGACGACGGCGGGCGCGTCGGGCGCAGGCGGACAGCCGTCGAGCTCCTGGACGCTGCCGAGGCCGAGGCGCTGCAGGTTCGGCAGGGCGAGCCCGCCGACCGCGCTCGCGACGTGCTGGAGCGTCGAGGACCCCTCGTCGCCGTACGCGGCGGCGTCGGGCAACTCGCCCACGCCCACGGCGTCGAGGACGATGACGGCGGCGCGCGACACGGAGGGATCGTAGCGACCCGCCCGCGCGGCCGACCGAGCGTCGACCGGGCGGCCGAAGCCGGATTGTCACCACACCATCACCACAGTCACTCCCTGGGGCCCGACGGCCACGGCTACCGTCGCCGTCGACGGAAGACCGTGGAGCGCCGTGACACGGCCGACGAGAGGGAGACTGTGAGCACACCGACCGATGTGAACGACCACCTCACCGCAGGGGACGAGGAGGACCGGCCGCAGACGGGGTCGCTCGGCGGCCACAGCCGTCGGACCTTCATCCGCGGCATCGCCGCCGCGGGCGCGAGCACGTGGGCGGCCACGACCGGTCTCCTCCAGATCCCCGGCGTCCCCCTCTTCGAGGCCGACGAGGCGGAGGCGGCCACGAGCGGCGGCGGGCCGTCGTCCGGCCGGACGCGGTTCTCCGAGTTCGCCGCGATCGCGCCGTCCACGGAGGACGACGTGATCGTCCCGGGGGGATTCCGCACGAACGTCCTGATCGCGTGGGGCGACATCTTCGAGAACGAGCAGGAGACGCTGGCGTTCGGGTTCAACAACGACTTCCTGGCCTACTTCCCGCTCCGCGGGAACGACGAGGGGGTCCTGTTCGTCAACCACGAGTACCCGAGCCCGTACTTCCAGCACGGCTTCCAGGTGCAGGACCCGGTGGTGCCGAAGACGCCGACGCAGGTGCAGGTCGAGCAGGACGCGGTCGGCAACTCGTTCCTCCACGTCCGTCGCAACCGCTACGGCGTCTGGGAGGTCGTGAACGGCTCACCGTACAACCGCCGGGTCTACGGCGACCGCCCCGAGTTCGACTTCACCGGGCCCCGGGCCGGCGACACGGCCGGCCCGATCATCGGCGCGACCGCGAACGGGTCCGTCGGCAACTGCTCCGGCGGGATCACGCCGTGGCACACCGCCCTGTCCTGCGAGGAGAACGTCGCCGGGTACGGCGAGGGCGTCGAGGACGAGGGCTACGGCTGGTCGCAGTTCGGCGACGACACCTACGCGCCCGACGCGGAGTACGACCCGGTGGCCTACGCCAAGTACGGATGGGTGTGCGAGCACGACCCGTACGACCCGGAGGCGCGGCCGCGCAAGCACACGGCGCTCGGCCGCTTCCGGCACGAGAACACCGCCTTCCGGCATGAGCCCGGGCGCAAGTTCGTCCTCTACTCGGGCGACGACAAGGCCAACGAGGCGCTCTACAAGTTCGTGTCCGACCGGAGCTTCCGGCCCGGCAGGCGCCATCGCGCCCACAACCTCCGGATCCTGGAGAGCGGCACCCTCTACGTCGCCCGCTTCGAGCCGGAGGGCCGTCGGCGGTTCGCGACCGCGGGCGACGTCACGCCGATCAACGCCACCTCCGGCACCGGCTCGTGGGTCGAGGTCCTCGACTCGGAGCTGCACGACACCGCCACGAAGCTGCGCGAGCGGTTCGCCGCGGAGTGGGACCAGCACTTCGCGCTGAACCGCCCGGAGGACGTCGAGGTGGCCGAGAGCGGCACGGTCTACCTCGCGCTGACGAACAACTCGACCGTCAAGGACTCGCACGGTTCGGTGCGCCGTCTGCGTGAGACGGGCAACGACCCCGAGGCGACCACCTTCCGCTGGGAGGACTTCGCCGCGGGCGGGTCTCCCGAGGGCGGCGGTCAGGGCTTCTCGAGCCCCGACAACCTCACGTTCGACCGCGCCGGGAACCTGTGGGTCGTGACCGACATCTCGTCGAGCCGGCTCAACAAGCCGAACGAGTACCAGTACCACGGCAACAACGCGATGTTCATGATCCCGACGCGGGGACCGAACGCGGGCGTGGCGTTCCGCTTCGCGAGCATGCCGGTCGAGTCGGAGGGCACGGGTCCGTACTTCACCCCCGACGAGCAGACGTTGTTCCTGTGCGTCCAGCACCCGGGCGAGGAGTCGCCGAACAGCCCCGGGACGCGGTTCGGCGACCCGGGCACGTACACGTCGTGGTGGC
>CADCWC010000434.1 GCA_902806305.1 uncultured Thermoleophilia bacterium
AGCCGTGGACCAGCAGGCGCCCGCCGCCGGACAGGAAGCCCGCCAGCACGTCGGCCTGCGCCTCCGTCAGGTACGTGCAGTCGGGCGCGAGCACGGTCCGGTAGCGGGCGAGGTCATCCGCGCGCAGATCGTCGGGCCGCAGGTCGCCGTCGGGCAGCATCACGACGTCGTACGGCTGGACCGCCGCGCTCAGCGCCTCACACGCGACCCAGAACGGCGTGCGCTCGTCCTCGTCCTGGTTGTCGCGATTGTCCGTCCCGACCCGGCTCGACTCGCGCACGAAGTTCGACTCCACGCTGTAGAGGACGGCCACCTCCGCGCAGGATCGCGTCGAGATGAGGTGGTCGTGCGCGGCCACGAAGTCCTGGATCTCGACCGCGAGGGCGTGCGGGGCGGTGAAGGAGTCCTCGATGACGCTGCCCATCCAGGCGCCGTACGGGACGCTCATGCTGACGCCGTTCGCGGCCCCCTCGTACAGCGACAGCCGGAAGCGGTCGTAGGCGCGGCCGACCTTCAGGTCCTCGATCAGCTCGGGCACGACGCCGCCGTACGGGTTCTCGACGACCACCACCGGCTTCGATCCCGCGAAGCCCGCGACGTAGCGGTACCACGCCGGCTGGCGGTACGTCGTGTTGCGCATCTCCGTGATCAGCAGGTCGACGTCGGGCTCGAGCGCGTAGTAGTGGTCGAAGAGGTTGAAGAAGTTGCCGGAGACGAGCACCTCGCGGCCCTGGGAGCGGGCGTAGTCACGGGCGTGGTCTGCGAGCTCCCGGAAGTAGCGCGTGATCTGTCGGCGCTGGAAGCGCAGGTACTCGAAGAAGAGGGGCGTCTGCTCGCGCCGCTCCTTGAAGTCGAAGCCCTGTGCCAGGAGCCAACGGCCGTAGTGGAAGTCGGCGAGGTCGACGCCCGCGATCTCGGCCGGGCGCGCCGTCTCCGGCAGGCCGGCCAGGTGCGCCCGGAAGCCCTTCATGCAGTCCTTGCAGAAGCAGCCGCCGTACTGCAGGGCGGTGATCGGCGTCTCGGCCTCGTCGAGCTGGACGCCGTGGACGCCCGCGTCGATCTGGATCCGGATGACGGCCTTCAGGTACTCCCGCCAGACCGGGTTGTTGCGGTCCATCAGGTAGCACTCGTGGTCCGCGTCCGGCACCTCGACCCAGCGCGCGTGGCACGGCTCGCCGTGGATGTCGCGGGAGCACCCCTCCTCGAGCAGGTCGACGACGCGCTCCCCGTCGCTGTTCGTGAGGCCGCCGGGGAAGTACCGCTCGAACGGCGCCCAGAGCTTCGGGTAGCGGTTCGACGAGAACGCGCGGAGGCCGAGCCGAGCCGGTCGGCCAGCGCCGCGCGTCTCGTTCAGCGCGAGGACACGGTCCTCCGCCTCGTTGAGCTCCGCCGCGAAGTCCCAGCCCTGGACCTCGAAGACGATCCCGAAGACCTTGATCCCGTGCTTGTCGCACTCCCGGATGAACTCGCGGTCGTTGACGAACCCGTAGAAGCGGAAGCGCGGGTCGATGTCCGCGTCGGCCTCCTCCTCGAGGTACGGGAGCGAGACGGAGCCACCGCCGAGCGCCGACCAGACGAGGACGGTGGCGTGGAGGTCGCGGAGGTCCGAGACCATCTTCAGGCGCCGCGGCGGCAGGCTCGGGTGGTAGCAGTGCTGGCCCGGGTACCAGGCGTCGAAGTACACGGAGCGCTCCACGCACGTCCTCCTCTGGCGGCCCGGCCGCCGGTCGCGAACGGGCGGAGACGCTACCCGACGCGGGGACGCCGCCCGGCCGTGTGGACCGGAGGGGACGCCGCGCTCGAGCCCACCGCGGCCGACGGGCGCCGGCCGGTTCCCGGCACGCGCCGCTCGAGCCCGTCGTCGGGGAGGTCCGGGCGGTCGATGCGGGCGCGGCGCCGGATCAACCTGTCGGCGACTCGGAAAGCCCGACCGCTGCGAGCGCATGTTGATGTCGCCGGGTACTCGGATGGAGATCGCGGTAGAGGCCGTAGAGCTCGTCATAGCGCGCCCGGCTTCGAAGGTCCGGCTCGACCTGCCGGTCGGCGCGTGCCCAGGTGCCGCCCGCGTGCTCGAGGCCGACGCCGACGGCGGCGAGGAACGCGTCGCCGTAGGCTGCACCCACCGTCTCGGCGGGCAGCGCCTGCGGCCGGCCGGTGACGTCGCTGACGATCTGGGTCCACAGATCGCCCTGCGTCCCCCCGCCCACCGCCACGATCCGGTTGGGTGCGGCGCCCACCTCGGCGAAGACGTCGAGATGGTGCCGGACGGCGTAGGCGGTGCCCTCGAGAATCGCGCGGTAGAGGTGTCCGACGCCGTGTCGGAGTGTGAGGCCGCAGATCACCCCGCGCGCCTGCGGGTCGAAGATCGGCGTGCGCTCACCGGCGAAGTAGGGCAGCACGAGCAGGCCCTCGCTCCCGGCTGGCGCCTCGGACGCGGCCTGCAGAAGCGTTTCGAACGGAGGGCCGCCGACGAGGGTCCGGAACCAGTCGGTCACCGCGCCCGAGGTCGCCATGCCGGCCGCGACCGACGCACTGCCGGGGAAGGCCCCGACAGTCGTCCACAGGCGTGGATTCGGTACCGGCTCGACCGCCATGAGGACGAGGAACATCGTCGTGCCGTACATCAGCATCAGGTCGCCCGGCTCGACGACCCCGACGCTGACCGCCTCGGCCCAGGCGTCGATCGTCCCGGCGCAGACCGGAGTGTCCGGCGTCAGGCCCGTCAGAGCGCCTGCCGAAGCCGTGACCGCTCCGACCACCTCCGCAGGCCAGGCGAGGCGCGGGAGCTCGAGCTGCGGGGCGATGTCTCTCGCCCAGGCGTCGTTCCAGCTGTGCGTCCCGACGTCGTAGAGCGGGTCGGACTGGCTCGCGGAGTGGTGGTCGAGAACGTACTCGCCGGCCAGCCGGGCGACCACGAACGACGAGGCCATGTACAGCCGCCGCGTGCGAGCCCAGATCTCCGGCTCCTGTCTGGCCAACCACGCCAGCTTCGGCCCGATCGCCTGAGACGTGAGTGGCGATCCGGACCTGCGAAGGATCTCCTCGGCCCCGTAGCGGTCCGTCATCTCCTCGATCTCACGCGTGGCTCGCGTGTCGATGCCGTAGAGGATCGCGGGTCGCAGCGGCTCGCCGGCCGCCGTCGCCGGAAGCAGGCACGGGCCGATGCCGCTCACGCACACCGCCGCGACCGAGTCATCCGGGAAGGCACCCGTCAGCTCGCGGAGCAGATCGACGACGTCTCGCCACCAGACCCCTTCGGCGTCGTGCTCGGCCCACCCCGGCCGCGGCAGATCGAGGCCGTGGGCACGCGTCGCCGTGCGAAGTATCGCCCCGTCAGGCGCGCAGACGACGCCCTTCGAGGACGAGGTGCCGACGTCGAGGCCGATGAGCACCTCGTGCATCAGGACCCGTCGAGGGCGTCGAGGTCGGCCTCGTAGTGACGGACGTCGGCGAACAGCGCCGGCTGTGTCGTGAGCAGCTTCACGGGAGCCTCGGGTCAGGGCCGAGGCACGTCAGGACGCGAACGTCGCTCGTCACCTCGACCCGCGCGGCGGAGGCCGGCACCGCGAAGGCATCGCCCGCGCGGGCGGGCTGACCGCCGATCGACCCCGCGCCGTCGAGCACGACGAGGACGGCGAAGCGGCCCGGAGGCGGCGGCCCCTCCTCGGCCCAGAAATAGGCCCGGGCCTCGTCCGGGAGGCCCATGATCGGCTCCTGCGGCCGCAGGTCGAGGGCGGGCAGGGCGACGTCCCAGCCGAGCCCCAGGTGGCTGTCCTCCGGCCGGATCGGATAGCACTCCCACTCGCAGACGATCGAGAAGTCGGTT
>CADCWC010000435.1 GCA_902806305.1 uncultured Thermoleophilia bacterium
GGCGAGGGACCCTGCCGGATCCTCGAGATCATCTCCCCCGGCGGGTTCGAGCACGCCTTCGAGGATCTGGCCGCGGCGCTCGCGTCGCCGGACTTCGCCCCCGAGCAGATGGCCGAGCTCGCGGGCCGCTACGGACTCGAGATCGAGTCCGAGAGCATTCCGAGACTCTGCGCCGAGCATGGGCTGCGGCATCCGATGCTCGAACAGGGGTAGCGCCGGCGATCACCCTTCGCCCACGCGGCCCGCTTCCGTCGTAGCCGCCGCGAGGTGATGGCCTGCAGGTCGGCGGGGTGGAGTCGGCCACGTGCCGCGCACCAGCGGCGCGGAGGTCGACCAGCTCTGGGCCACCGCGACGCGCGCACCACCCGATCCACGCCGACGACGCCGAGAGCCCCACGAGCTGCGCATGCTGGACATCGCCCTGGGCCACGAAGGGCAGGGAGAGGCACGAGCCGCGATGAGCGCCACCGCTCTCGGCACCGATCTCCTCTGGAGCGAAGCTGGGGCGCCAGGATTCGAACCTGGGATCGCGGGACCAAAACCCGCTGCCTTACCACTTGGCCACGCCCCACCGCGGCGGGAGCTTGCGCCGGTGGTCCCAGTATGCCCGGCCCGTCCGCGGACGACCGTCGCCCCTCTCGGGCGGCGGGCGTTCCGGCCCGATCCGTGGCCGTCCCGACGCGGCGTCCGGGCGGCGGCCGACGTCCTGGGCTTCGCCTAGACTCAGATCCGTGGCCGTCCCGACGCCGGTGCCCAGCCCTCAGGACGCCTCGGCTCCCGCGCCCGCCACGCGACCCCTGGCGTGCATCGTGATGGCGGGCGGCAAGGGGACGCGAATGCGCTCGGCGCGGACGAAGGTCCTGCACCCGGTGTGCGGCAGGCCGATCCTGGGCTGGGTGCTGGAAGCGGCTCGACAGGCGGGCGCCAGTCCGCTCATCGTCGTCACGCCGCCCGAGGCCGAGGAGGTGCGGGCGCTCCTCGGCGCCGACGCCATCCCCGTCGTGCAGCCCGAGGCGCGCGGGACCGGCCACGCCGTCCAGTGCGGCCTGGCGGCCCTGCCGGCGGCCTTCGACGGCGACGTGCTCGTGGTGTCGGGCGACACGCCGCTGATCAGGAGCGAGGTGCTCAGGGAGATCGTCGACACGCACCGGGCCGAGCACGCCGCCGCCACGCTCCTCAGCGTGCTCGTGCCGGGGCCGAACGCGTACGGGCGCGTGATGCGTGACGCGACGGGCGCGGTGGCGCGCGTGGTGGAGGTCCGCGACGCCACCCCGGACGAGCTCGCCACGACCGAGATCAACGCGGGGTTCTACGCGTTCGACGCCGCGGGGCTGCGTGCCGCGCTCGACCGCGTGACGCCGGACAACGACCAAGGGGAGCTCTACCTGCCGGACGTGCTCCCGCTGCTGCGCGCGGACGGCACGGTCGTCGCCTGCCTCACGGACGACGATGTCAGCACCGTCGGCGTCAACACGCGCGTCGACCTCGCCGAGGCGGCACGGCTGCTGCAGCTGCGCCTGCTCGAGGAGCACATGCTCCGCGGCGCGGGCATCGTCGACCCGGCCACCACCTACGTCGAGCACGGCGTCGCGCTCGAGCCCGACTGCGTCATCCACCCCTTCAGCGTGCTGCGGGGGACGACGCGCGTCGAGACCGGCGCCGAGGTCGGCCCGCACGCCGTCCTGCACGACGCCGTCGTCGGCGCCGGGGCGACCGCCGGCCCGTTCGTCTACCTGCGGCCCGGCGCCGAGCTGCGATCGGGCTCCAAGGCGGGCACCTACGTCGAGATCAAGAACGCCGTCCTCGGCGAGGCGGCGAAGGTTCCTCACCTCTCGTACATCGGCGACGCCGACATCGGCGAGGGCACGAACATCGGTGCTGGGACGATCACCGCGAACTACGACGGGCGGCGGAAGCACCGCACGACGATCGGGGCGCGGGTCCGGTCGTCGAGCGACGTCGTCTTCGTCGCGCCCGTCACCGTGGGTGACGACGCCGTGACGGGGGCAGGCTCCATCATCACGAAGGACGTGCCGCCGGGCGCCCTCGGCATCGCCCGGGCGCGGCAGACCAACATCGAGGACTATGCCGCGAGACGTCGTGACGATGACTGACGCCCACGGGAGCCGCGATGACGCCTGAGACCGAGCTGTTCCCGCCGGGGATGTACGTGGCCGCCGGCGCGGGCAGCGGCCTCCGCGAGGACGACGAGCCCGCCACGTCGGTGGAACGCTCGCGGGCGAACCGGCTGATGATCTTCTCCGGCCGGTCGAACCCCGACCTGTCGGCCCGGATCGCCGCGCGGCTCGGTGTCGCCCCCGGAGCGGTGACGCTGAAGACGTTCGCGAACGGCGAGATCTACGCGCGCTACGACGAGTCGATCCGCGGCGCCGACATCTTCCTCGTGCAGTCGTGCTCCACGCCGGTCAACCGCAACCTGTTCGAGCTGCTGATCATGGCCGACGCCGCCTACCTCGGCTCGGCCAAGCGCATCACCGCCGTCATCCCGTGGTATCCGTACTCGCGGCAGGACAAGAAGTCGGCGCCGCGTGAGCCGATCACGGCCCGTATGGTGGCCACGTTGATGCGGGCGGCCGGCATCGACCGGATCCTGACGATGGACCTCCACGCCGGCCAGGTGCAGGGCTTCTTCGACGGCCCCGTCGACCACATGACCGCCCTGCCGATGTTCGCCCAGCACTTCCGCGATCAGGGGATGTGCGGCGACAAGGTCGTCGTCGTCTCGGCCGACGCGGGGCGCGCGAAGCTGGCCAAGAAGTTCTCCGAGATGCTCGGCTGCCGCCTCGCGATCATCTCGAAGGACCGGCCGATGCACAACGTGGCGGAGGTCTTCGACATCATCGGCGAGGTGCGCGGCTGCGACGCGATCATCTCGGACGACATCATCGACACGGCGGGCACGCTCTGTGCGGGCGCCGAGGCGGTGATGCGAGCAGGCGCGAACCGCGTCGTGGCCTGCGCGACGCATCCGATCTTCTCCGACCCGGCGCTCGACCGGATCGAGGACTCGGTCCTCGCCGAGGTCGTGGTCTGCGACACGGTGCCGGTCGACCTGCTCCGGAAGCCGGACAAGATCACGGTGCTGCCGGTGGACCGCATCCTGGCCGACACGATCGACTCGATCTTCCGCGACGACTCCGTGTCCTCCCTCTTCGGCGGCGAGAACCAGCTGTTCTAGCGCGCTCCGACGCGGAGTCGGCGTCGGACGGCTGTCACTCCTCCACGCTGCCATCGGCGGGCGCAGACGCGGAACGGCTGCATCCGCACCGAACCAGATCGCGCCCACCGCCGACACGATTCCCCGGAGAGCAACTCGAATCCCGACGCCGCTCGGCAGCACCTGGCAGCAGCGCCGGCACCACGTTCATTCCGCGGGGCAGTCCATCGGGGACACCTCAGACGTGGAACACCATGATGTAGGCGGCGGCGATCCCGAGCGAGAGCAGCGTCGCGGGCAGGCCCCAGCCGAGGAACTCGCGGAACGAGATCGGCACGCCGTGCCGCTCGGCGACGCCCTGGCAGGCCACGTTGGCCGCCGCCGCGACGATCGTGGCGTTGCCGCCGTAACACGCGCCGAGCGCCAGAGCCCACCAGTAGCCGTCGTCGTCCGTCTCGTTGAGCTGCTCGACGATCGGGATCATCGCCGCCGTGAACGGGATGTTGTCCACGAACGCGCTGCCGATCGCCGCGACGCCCATGATCCCGACGAACTCCGCCTCCCGTGAGCCGCCCGTCAGCTCGGCCGTCTGCTCGGCGATGGCGTCGATCACGCCGACCTGCTCCAGCCCG
>CADCWC010000436.1 GCA_902806305.1 uncultured Thermoleophilia bacterium
AGAGCAGCGCATGCGCCTCCGACGTCCGTCCGGCGTTCGCCAGCGCGCGCCCGAGTGCCAGCTGCGCGCGGAATCCGGCGCCCGCCCGCACCGCGGCGCGCGCGAGCCGCTCCGCCAGCACCGCGTCCGGGACCGCGAGGGCCGCCTCGGCTGCGCGCTGGAACAGCGCGGCATGTCCGACCGGGTCCGCCTCGAGACGCCAGAGCGCGACCCGCAGCAGGTCGCCGCCCCGCCGTGCGCCGTGCGCGTCGACGGTGTCCGCGAGCCGTGTGTGGATGGCCTCCAGGCGCGTCGGCGTCAGCTGCAGACGCACCGCTTCACCGTGCAGCGGGTGCGCGACGTCGACGAACCGTCGCCGTTCGTCCGTGTGGTGCTGCACGAGCTCGCTGCGCTCCAGCGTCTCCAGCGCGGGCGTCTCGTGCGGCTCGAGCAGCCCGCGCTCGAGCGGAGCACCGACGGCGAGGAGCTCGAGCAGCCGGCGTTCGTCCGACCCCGCGTCGCGGACGCGGACGTCCACGAGCTCGGTCAGCCGGGTGCCCGCCCTGACGTCTCCGCGCCAACGCCAGATGCCGCCGTCCTCGGTGAGCCGTCCTCGTTCGAGTCCGTGACGCACCAGCTCGCGGAGGAACAGGGCGTTGCCTCGGGTCAGCTCCCACAGCGCGGTCGCGCTGCGGCCGTCGACGGCGCCGCCCAGGGCGGCGCCGAGCAGCGAGCTGAACCCGGCGTGGTCGAGCTCGGCGAGCTCGAGGAGCAGGCAGAGCTCGTCCTTCCACAACGCCCGAAGCGCATCCGGAGGGGGAAGGCCGCGGCGAACGCTCACCAGCGCGAAGGCCTCACCGGCAGCCACGACCTGATGCAGCAGCGCCGCAGAGGCGTCGTCGAGGAGGTGTCCGTCGTCCACGCAGATCACGAGCCCCTCGGTCGTCGCCCGCTCGGCGAGCGCGCGGCGGGCGCGGGCCAGGAGCTCGGCGCCGTCCGGCAGCCGTTCCGTGGCCGGGAGCAGGGCCGCGAAGGCCCCCAGCGGGATGGAGCGCGCGGCGCGGGACGCGCGGACCCACTCCACGGCGCACCCACGCGCGTGCGCGAGCCCCGCAGCCTCTGCGGTGAGCCGGGTCTTGCCGACGCCGGCCGGCCCGAGGATGACGACGCCACCAGTCGAACGACGCGTGAGCGCGTCACCGAGGACCTGGAGCTCAGCGTCCCGTCCCGTGAAGGGCCACCGCATGCGCGGAGTCTGATCGACGCACGGGCCGAGGGCAGCGGCTGAGCAGTCGCCGCCGGGCGGCCCTTCGCGATCTGAGTAGCCGTTGCTCAGGCGGTCTTGCACCGCGACCCCCACGATGACGCCCATGCCACGCCCGACCGACACCTTCGGAGAGATCCCCGCGCTCGTGGTCGGCGCCGGGCCGGCCGGGCTGGCCGCCGCGATCGAGTTGGCCCGCCATGACGTGCCGGTCCTGCTCGTCGAGCGCCGGACCGTGCTCTCGTCGCATCCTCGGGCGACGGTGCTGAGCCTGCGATCGATGGAGCTGATGCGAGGGTGGGGGCTGGAGAAGGAGGTCCGGGACCGGAGCGCCGACGTCGACTGGAGGATCCTGGAGGCCGAGACGCTCCTCGACGTCGCCTCGGGCGCGGCCGTCCCGACCGGCTACCCGAGCCCGGCGCAGAGCCGCGTGCTGAGTCCCGTCGAGCCGGCCTGCGTGGCGCAGGACGACGTGGAGCCGCTGCTGCTCGCGCAGCTGCGCGATCGACCGAGCGCTCGCGTCGAGCTCGGGTGGGAGTTGGCCGGCGTCCGTGTGGGACCCGCCGGCGCGCGAGCCGCGCTGCGCCACGTGGGCACCGGGGCGACGCGCACGGTGCAGGCGCGCTACGTCGTGGCGGCCGACGGCGCCAGGAGCGCGGTCCGACGCGCGCTCGGCCTTGCCCTGCACGGCGAGGAGGACGTGATGACCGGCGTCACGACGCTGGTGCACGCGCCACTCTGGGATGTGGTCGGACCGCATCGCCACGTTCTCTACTCCGTCACGCGCGCGGAGTCGCCGAGCATCTTCCTGCCGACGGGCGCGTCGGACCGCTGGCTGTTCGCGTCCCGGACGGACGGCGCCGGGACGCTCGGCGAGCGCCGCACAGCCGAGCTCGTCCGCCTCGGCGCCGGCGTGCCGGGGCTGCCGGTCACCGTCGGGCGGTCCCGGAGCTGGTCCTCGGCGGCGCAGGTCGCCGAGCGGTTCCGGTCGGGCCCGGTGTTCCTGGCCGGCGACGCGGCGCACCGCGTGACGCCGCGCGGCGGGACGGGACTGAACCTCGCGCTGCATGACGGCTACGACCTCGGCTGGAAGCTCGCGTGGGTGGTTCGCGGCTGGGCCGGGGCCGCGCTGCTCGACACCTACGAGGCCGAGCGCCGTCCCGTCGCCGAGCACACCGTCGCGCGGTCGGCCGACCCGAACGGCTCCGTCCGTCCCCCGGAGCAGGAGGTGCACGTCGACCTCGGCGGCCGGATCGCCCATGCCTGGTCCGGCAGCCGCTCGACGCTCGACCTGCTGGGCTCGGGACTGACCCTCTTCGCCGGCGACGACGGCTCCGACTGGGACGCCGCCACGGCCTCGCTCACCGCGCGCGTGCCGGTCGACCTTCGGCGCGTGGACGTCGTCGCCGCTCGCGCCGTGGGCGTGGTCGGACGCTCCGCGGTGCTCGTCAGGCCCGACGGCAAGCCGGCGGCAGTCCTCGGGCCGGGCGCGGACCCGGTGCAGGCGCTGCGGACGGCAGTGGCGGTGACCACCGCCCGCACGCCGATGGCCCGGTCCGCCGAACCGACCGCACGAGCCGTCCGGCAGGCGTCGTGACGACCGGGCTCCTCGCCGCCACCGCGACCCTCTACGGCATCGGTGGCGCCCTCTCCATCCTTCTCCAGGCGCGTCAGATGCGCGCTCGGGGCTCGTCCTGCGACGTCTCCCTGCGCTTCCTGGCCACGTACGTCGGCGGCTACGCGATCTGGCTGCTGTACGGGCTCAGCATCCGGAGCCCCCCGATCGTGTCGGTGCATGCCCTCGGGCTGGCCTGCGGAGGGGTCACGTTGACCGTCGCGCTCCGGCTCCGTGGCTCGCCGCTGCGGCCCGCGTCCTGGAGACGCTGCGACTGATTCGCTCGGACGCATCCGCGCGCCGGATGCGGTCAGACTGCACCTCCGAGATGGCGAGGAAGCAGGACGGCTGGGAATCCTTCGCGCGCTCCGAGTGGGCGGCCGCGCGCGATGCCTTCGCGGCGGCGCTCGACGAGGAGCCGGACGACCCCGAGGCGCTCGACGGTCTGGGGCAATCGCTGTGGTGGCTCGGCGAGCGCGACGCCGGGATCGACAGCCGGCGAGCGGCGTACGCCGCCTACCGGTCACGTGGCGACAACCGCCGGGCCGGCGGTCTGGCCGCCTACCTGGCGGGCGAGCACCGCATCGACGGTCGCCACGCCGAGGCTGCCGGGTGGCTGTCGCGGGCCCGCCGCCTGCTCGCCGACGCGGGCGCGGCGCCCGAGGCCGGGTGGCTCGAGATCGAGGAGGCCAAGCGGGCGGTCGATCCGGCGGCCGCCGAGGATCACGCTCGTCGGGCGCTCGAGCTCGCGCACGCGCTGGCCGATCCCGACGTGGAGTGCATGGCGCTCGCCCAGCTCGGCCGCGCCGCCGTCCGCCAGGGTCGGGTCGAGGAGGGCGTCGAGCTGCTCGACGAGGCGATGACCGTCGCGCTCGGCGGCGAGTCGAGCGACCCGCTCGCCTGCGGCGATGCATGCTGCACGACGCTCGTCGTCTGCGACGGCCTGGCCG
>CADCWC010000437.1 GCA_902806305.1 uncultured Thermoleophilia bacterium
GGCGGGGCGCGTCACGGCCGGCCACCACCGCGACGCCCGCACGTCGGCCGTCGTGGCGGCCGACTTCCGCCGCTTCTTCCCGGCGCTCGCCGACGTGCGCCTGACGCACTCCTGGGGCGGCCCCGTCGACCGGGCGCCGGGGCACCTGCCGTGGGCGGGCCGGCTCGGTGACGCCGGCTCGGTCCTCTACGCCACCGGCTTCTCCGGCAACGGCGTCGGCCCGTCCGCCGTGCTGGCGCGCGTGCTGGCCGCGGCGGTCCTCGACCCGGACGGCCGCGGCCGCTCGCCCCTCCTGTCCGAGCCACCCGACTTCCTGCCGCCGGAGCCGTTCCGCACCGGGGGCGGCGTGGTCGTCCGGAACGCCGTGCGCCGCGCCGAGGCGGCCGAGGAGCGCGGCGAGCGGCCGGACGCCGTGACGCGCGCCGCCCGCCGCCTGGTGTGGTTCACCATGCCGAGCGCCCTCGAGCCGCGGCCCACGGCCGTGCGACCCCGGACGACCGCAGACGAGCAGCCCGTGGCGACGGGCGGAGGAACCGCATGACCGACGTCCAGAACCCGCCGCACGACTTCGCCAGCGACAACCATGCGGGCGTCCACCCGGACGTCCTCGCCGCGGTCGTCGCCGCGAACGTCGGCCACGTGGGCGCCTACGGGGACGATCCCTGGACCGAGGCCGCGGTCGAGGCGGTCCGCGGACACCTGGGCCCCGACGTGCTCGTCTGCCCGGTCCTCAACGGCACGGGCGCGAACGTGCTCGCCGTGGCCGCACTGACGCGCCCGTACCACGCCGTCATCTGTGCCGAGACGGCGCACCTGGCGGTCGACGAGTGCGGCGCCCCGGAGCGCCTGACGGGCTGCAAGCTGCTCGACGTCCCGACCGCGGACGGCAAGCTGACGCCCGACCTGGTCGAGTCGCAGATCACGGGCGTCGGCGTCGAGCACCACGTCCAGCCGCGGCTCGTCTCGATCGCCCAGACGACCGAGTACGGGACCCTGTACACGCCGGACGAGATCCGGGCGCTGGCCGACACGGCCCACGCCCACGGCCTGCTGCTGCACGTCGACGGCTCACGGCTCGCGAACGCCGCGGCGGCGCTCGACGTGCCGCTGCGGGCGTTGACCACCGACGCGGGCGTCGACGTCCTCAGCCTCGGTGGCACGAAGGCGGGAGCGATGGGAGCCGAGGCGATCGTCTTCCGCGACCCGGAGCGGGCCGCCGAGCTGCCCTTCCTGCGCAAGTCACTCATGCAGCACGGCTCCAAGCTGCGCTTCGTGTCGGCGCAGCTCGAGGCGCTCTACGCCGGCGACCTCGCGCTGCGCCTGGGCCGCCACGCCAACGCGATGACGCGCCGGCTCGCCGACGCGGTCGCGGACGTGCCGGACCTCGAGATCACGCAGCAGGTCCAGGCGAACGCGATCTTCGCCGTGCTGCCGCCCGAGCGCGTCGCGGCGCTCCAGGCCACGACCGCCTTCCACGTGTGGGACGCGCGTCGCTCGGAGGTCCGTTGGATGACGGCCTGGGACACGACGCCCGACGACGTCGACCGCTTCGCGGCGCGCGTGGCAGAGCCGGTCCTGGCCTGACGACGCCCCGCCGGCTGACGGGGTGCGGCCCGGGACATCCAGGCTACCGTCCCGCCCGATGACCAACGTCGCCTCCCCGCTGCCCGCCTCCCTGGCCGGGCTGGCCACCCTCGCCGCCAACCTGCGCTCGACCTGGGACCCGCCGACCCGGGCGCTGTTCGAGGCGCTCGACCCGGAGACGTGGCGGGCGTCGGCCGGCAACCCGGTGCGGGTCCTGCACGGGCTGACCACGGCGCGGCTCGAGGAGCTGGCCGGGGATCCGGCCGTCGTCGAGCGGGTCGGTACGGCCGCCGCCGACCTGGAGGCCTACCTGACGGCGCCACGCTGGTGGGACGGCGTCGAGGGCGGGCCGCAGAGCATCGCCTACTTCTCGCCCGAATTCGGGATCACGGAGATCCTGCCCCAGTACTCCGGCGGCCTTGGCGTGCTGGCCGGCGACCACCTGAAGGCCGCGAGCGACCTGGGCGTCCCCATCGTCGGCGTGGGGCTGCTCTACCGGCTCGGCTACTTCGAGCAGTCGATCGACACGGGCGGCGGCCAGGCGGAGCGGTACGCCGAGCTCGACCTCGAGCACCTGCCGCTCGAGCTCCTCCGCGACGACGCCGGCGAACCGCGGCTCATCAGCCTGCCGTTCCCGGACGCCGTCCTGCACGCCCGCATCTGGACGGCGCAGGTCGGGCGGATCCCGCTGCTCCTGCTCGACACGAACGTGGAGGCGAACGGCCCGGTCGAGCGCGCCGTCACGGACGTGCTCTACGGGGGTGACCGGGAGATGCGGATCCGCCAGGAGCTGCTCCTCGGCGTCGGCGGCGTGCGGGCGGTGCAGGCCTTCGGGGCCCGCCCCGAGGTCTTCCACATGAACGAGGGACACGCGGGCTTCCTCGGGCTCGAGCGCATGCGCCTGCTCGTGGAGGCGGGCCTCGACGGCGCGCAGGCCGTCGACGCGGTCCGGCACGCCACCGTCTTCACCACGCACACGCCCGTCCCGGCCGGCATCGACCGGTTCGACCACGCGCTGGCGTTGCGCTACCTGCGGCCCTACGCGCAGGAGCTCGGGCTGCCGGTCGAGCGGGTGCTGGAGCTCGGCGCGGAGCCCGCGGGCGTGGCCGTGGCGGCGTCGCCGGGGAGGCCGGACGGGGCCTTCAACATGGCGGTCATGGGCCTGCGCCTGGCCGGTCGGGCGAACGGCGTGAGCAGGCTCCACGGCGAGGTCTCGCGCCGGATGTTCCGTGGCGTCTGGCCCGATCGCGCCGCCGACGACATCCCGATCTCGCACGTGACGAACGGCGTCCACGAGGACACCTGGCTCGCCCCCGAGGCGCACGCCCTGTACGGCGCGGAGCTCGCGGCGGCGACCCCCGGATCGCTCGCGATCGACGAGGCTGCGCTGTGGGCCCTGCGGACGGAGCTGCGGCGCGCCCTGGTCGACGAGATCCGCGTCCGCCTGCGCGCACGCTCGGCCGGGCAGGTCGGCGCCGACGCGGCCTGGGTCGACGAGGCGTTCCACCCCGACGCGCTGACGATCGGCTTCGCGCGACGCGTGCCCGAGTACAAGCGCCTGACGCTCATGCTGCGCGACCCCGAGCGGCTGCGGCGCCTGCTGCGCTCCGAGGACCGGCCGCTGCAGATCGTGGTGGCCGGCAAGGCGCACCCGAACGACGCGCCGGGCAAGGAGCTGATCCGCCGCCTGGTGTCGTTCACGACCGCCGCCGACGTCCGCCACCGCATCGCGTTCCTGCCGGAGTACGACATCCGCCTGGCCCGGGCCCTCGTGACGGGCAGCGACGTCTGGCTCAACAACCCCCTGCGACCCTACGAGGCGTGCGGGACGAGCGGGATGAAGGCGCTGCTGAACGGCGGCCTCAACCTGTCGGTCCGCGACGGCTGGTGGGACGAGCTGTACGACGGCCGGAACGGTTGGGCGATCCCGTCCGCCGAGGACGCGTCCGACCCCGAGCTGCGGGACGCGACCGAGTCGCGAGCGCTCCTCGACCTGCTCGAGGACGAGGTCGTGCCGCTCTTCTACGACCGGGCCGACGGCGTGCCGCGCGGCTGGCTGGAGCGGGTCCGCCACGCGGTCGGCGTCACGGGGCCCGAGGTGCTCGCGTCACGGATGCTGCGGGACTACGTCGAGCAGCTGTACGTGCCGGCCGCTCGCGCCGCTCGCGGACGCTGACGGTCACCACACCGGCCGCAGCCCCGGCCGGGCCGGGTC
>CADCWC010000438.1 GCA_902806305.1 uncultured Thermoleophilia bacterium
CTTCCATCCCGCGCTCGCCGAGGCACAGGACGCCTGGCGGCGTGTGGTCGCGACGGCTGTCGAGCTCGGCGTGCCGGTGCCCGTCTTCTCGTCGTCGCTCGCCTACTACGACGCGTTCCGACGCGAGCGCCTCCCCGCGAACCTGATCCAGGGCCTGCGCGACCTGTTCGGCGCGCACACGTATCGTCGCGTCGACCGCGACGGCGTCTTCCACACGTTCTGGGGCGAGGACGGGCGGGAGGAGGAGGTCGTGCCGGTGGGTCGGCCCGAGGGCGTGACCAAGGTCGACACGGTCGGCGGCTGAGCGCCGGTCCCGTTCCCGGCTGAACCGCGCCGCTCCGCCGCTACGCTCCCCGCCGGAAGGAGGCACGGCGATGGGCAAGGGCTACGCGGAGGGACCGGCCGCCGAGGCGGCCGAGGAGGAGCGGGAGCGTCGCGCCCGCGGCGACGACGCGCCACGGCGGACGGCCCGTCGGCTCGCGGTCTTCGGCAGCACGCGGGACGAGCCGCAGAAGCACTTCCTGGGCTACGCGGACGAGATCGACGCCGACGCGCTGTTCGCGTCCGGCCAGGCGTGGGGCATCCACACGAGCCCCGTGCAGGTCTAGGGCCGGTCTCGCGACGAGGGCAGGGCGGTCAGAGCGACTCGGCCCGGTTGGCCCGCGTCGTGCCCTCGCGCGCCCACCGGTCGGCGAAGCCCACGGACGGCGCGCCGTCGCCCTCGGCGTCCGCCTCCCACGCCGCCATGACCGCCGTCCGGCTCGCGCCCTCGGGGATGGCGGCGAGCAGCGCGGCGGCGCTCGCGAGCGTCCGGGGCCGCCCCCACCAGCCGGGCCCGAGCGGCTGGACGACGTCGCCCGTGCCGTAGAGCTTCAGGTCCTGGACGCCGATCCGGCGGAGCTCCCGGGCGACGGTGTACCGCTGTGCGGCGATCGCCCGCTCGGCCTCGCTCTTCCGGAAGAACATCATGGCCCCACCTTATCGTCCCGGCCCGCCGCGGGCGGCTCGGAGACGGGCGACGCGTCGCCCGGTCGCTCCCACCAGCGCGGGCCGCGGGGGGACGTGGCGCCCGCACGCGTCGTCATGCCCTGGTCGTGGCGCCGAACGGCGCGGCGGCGATCAGACCGCCGACCAGAGCGCGCCGTCGCCGAGCGCCTCGCGCCGAGCGCGGCCGGCACCGACCGCGTCGATCAGCACGTCCTCGGCGGCGGCGTCGTCCGGGTCGACCAGCAGCGCGGCCAGCACGGCGGCGACCTCGCGCGTCGTCAGCGGGTACGGGAAGGCCTCGAGGACCGCCACGGCGTCCGAGGGCGGACCCTGGCGGTGCAGCGAGACGTCCAGGTTCGCGAGCAGGACGTCGTAGGCCTCGACCGGCTGGAACCCTCCCGCCTCGAGGTGCCGACCGTCCCGATGGGTGAAGCGCAGCGACGGCGCGGTGTAGCGCTCGAGGCCGTCCGTGTTCGCGGCCTTGCCCTGGAAGGCCGTCGCTGACCCGGACGCGGTGCGGGCGTGGGCGCGGTCGGCCTGGTAGGCGGCCTCGACCGCGTCGTCGTCGAGGGCTCCGACGATCGCCTCGACGTCCAGCCCGTCGACCCGCGCCAGGGCCGCCCGCACGCCCTCGTCGGTGTCGAACAGGAGCGTCGAGGTGAACTGCGCGAAGTGCAGCGCGCGGAAGGCCGCGTCCTCGCGCCCCGGGTCGAGGAGCCGCGTGGCCACCACCGCCCGGCAGGCTCGCCCCGTCGCGACCACCCGGGCCCGTGGCTCGGTGGCGAACGGCATCCCGAGCCGCCGGTAGCGCCGGTAGCCCCGTGCGACGCGGGCCGGCGTGGAGCCGCGGTCCAGGTAGCGCTGCGGTGTCTCCGCCAGGCCGATCATCACGTTGCGCCACGCGAGCTGGTCGCCGTAGCGCCAGCGCAGGAGCGTGAGGTGCGGCGCGGCCGAGTACGCCCACGGGCACCCGGGGTCGCTGAAGTGCTCGACGGTCACGAGCGCCTGCATGCGCGTATCGTTGCACGCTCAAGTGTCGATCGGGTCGGCGACGGGGCCGGTCGGGTTGCCTCGCGCACCGCCGTCCGACGCCTTGGTAGCCTCGACACGTGCCGACCATGCCCGCGCTGAAGTACCGGCCGTTCCCGGCCGTCGACCTGCCCGACCGGACCTGGCCCGACCGGCGGATCGAGACGGCTCCGACGTGGGTCTCCGTGGACCTGCGCGACGGGAACCAGGCCCTCGTCTCGCCGATGGACCTCGGCCGCAAGCTGCGCTTCTTCGAGCTGCTCCTGACCGTCGGCTTCCGCGAGATCGAGGTCGGGTTCCCGGCCGCCTCGCGGGCCGACTTCGACTTCGTGCGGCACCTGATCGACGGCGACCTCGTCCCCGACGACGTCACGCTCGTGGTGTTGACGCAGGCGCGGCGGGAGCTGATCGAGCGCACGTTCACGAGCCTCGTCGGGGCCCGACGGGCGATCGTCCACCTCTACAACTCGACGAACGAGACGCAGCGCAGGCTGGTGTTCGGCCTCGACCGCGCGGGCGTGCGTCGGATCGCCACCGACGGCGCCTCGTGGTGCCGCGAGCAGGCGCCGCGACTCGAGTCGGGCGGGACCGACCTCCGCTTCGAGTACAGCCCCGAGTCGTTCTCGCTGACCGAGCTCGACTACGCGCTCGAGGTCTGCGAGGCGGTCACGGACGTCTTCGAGCCGACCCCGGAGCGGCGGCTGATCCTCAACCTGCCGGCCACCGTCGAGGCCTCGACTCCGAACGTCCACGCCGACCAGATCGAGTGGATGGGCCGGAACCTGACCCGCCGCGAGGCCACGATCGTCTCCGTGCACCCGCACAACGACCGCGGCTCGGCCGTGGCGGCGGCCGAGCTGGCGCTGATGGCGGGCGCCGAGCGCGTCGAGGGGACGATGTTCGGCAACGGCGAGCGCACCGGCAACGTCGACCTCGTGACGATGGCGCTCAACCTGATGAGCCAGGGCGTCGATCCCGAGCTCGACCTGTCACGCATCGACGACGTGCGGCGGGTCTGCGAGGAGGTCACCGAGCTCCCGGTGCACCCGCGTCATCCGTACGCGGGCGAGCTCGTCTACACGGCGTTCTCCGGGTCGCACCAGGACGCGATCAAGAAGGGCATGGACGCGCGCGCCCGGGCGGGCGGCAACGGCCGCTGGGAGGTGCCGTACCTGCCGATCGACCCGGCGGACGTCGGGCGCTCGTACGAGGCGATCATCCGCGTCAACTCGCAGTCCGGCAAGGGCGGGGCGGCCTGGCTGATGGCCGCCGAGCACCACCTGGAGCTGCCGCGCGGCCTCCAGGTCGAGTTCGGCCGCATCGTCCAGGCCATCACGGACGCCGAGGGCGGCGAGGTCGGACCCGCGCGGCTGCTGACGGAGTTCCGGGCGGCCTTCGTCGACCGCGCCGAGCCGCTCCGCCTGGTGCGGTACAGCCTCGACGCGTCCGACGACGACTCGGGCCGGGACCGCGTCTCCGTCGTGCTCGAGCGGGACGGTGCCGAGCAGACGCTCGAGGGCGTGGGGAACGGCCCGATCGCGGCGTTCTGCGACGCGCTCGGCCGCGTGGGCGTCACGGCCCGGGTGCAGTCCTACCACGAGCACGCGATGAGCGACGGGGCCGACGCGACCGCCGCCGCCTACGTCGAGGTGGACACCGGTGAGCACGCGGCGTGGGGGTGCGGCATCCACCCGAACATCCTGACGGCGTCGCTGCGGGCGGTGCTCGCGGGCGTCAACCGCGCGCTGACCGCCCCGTAGCGCCGCACCGTCACGGTCGGCG
>CADCWC010000439.1:0-1941 GCA_902806305.1 uncultured Thermoleophilia bacterium
GCTCGTCCAGGACGTGGCCGCGGCGGAGCCGGGCCTCTTCGTGGTCGACGAGGCGCACTGCATCTCCTCGTGGGGCCACGACTTCCGTCCGGACTACCTCCTGCTCGGCGCCGTCGTGGACGCGCTCGGCCATCCGCCGGTGCTGGCGCTGACGGCCACCGCGTCGCCGCTCGTCCGCGAGGAGATCGGCGAGCGCCTGGGCCTGCGGGACCCCGCGCTCGTCCTCTCGGGCGTCGGCCGCCCCGAGCTGCACCTGGCGGTGGACCGCCACCACGAGGAGGAGCACAAGCTCGCCGCGCTCGTCGAGGCCGTCGGCGAGCTCGGCGGCCCGGGCATCGTCTACGCCGCGACCCGCAAGGCCACGGAGGACATCGCCGGCCGCCTCCGCGACGCGGGCCATGACGCCCGCGCCTACCACGCGGGGCTCAAGGCGCGCGAGCGCCAGGAGGCCGAGCACGCGTTCCTCGACGGCCACCTGCAGGTCATCGTCGCCACCTCCGCGTTCGGCATGGGGATCGACAAGCACGACCTGCGGTTCGTCCTGCACGCGCACGTCCCCGAGTCCGTGGACGCCTACTGGCAGGAGGTCGGCCGCGCGGGCCGCGACGGCCTGCCGGCCGAGGCGCGGCTGCTGTACCGCACGGAGGACGTGGGCCTGCGGCGGTTCTTCGCCGCGGGGGGCGTGCGCGTGGCCGAGCTCGCGCAGGTCGTCGAGACGGTGAGCGACTGCGGTGGGCGCGACCTGGACACCAGGGCGCTGGCCAGGGCCACCGGCCTGACGCCGCACCGGACGCTGCTCGTGGTCCAGCGCCTGGCCGAGGCCGGGTCGTGGCCGCCGTCCGACCACGTCGAGGGCGTCGTGGCGCTCGCGGTCGAGGCGGAGGAGCGCCGCCGGGAGGTGGAGCGGTCGCGCGTGGAGATGATGCGCACCTACGCCGAGCTGCGCACGTGCCGGCGCGCGTTCATCGAGGGCTACTTCGGCGAGGAGGACCCGCCGCCGCGCTGCGGCAACTGCGACGTCTGCGAGGCCGCGGACCGGACTCACCCGCCCGCCGGCGACGAGCCCGCGGGCACCGCGGCCTCCGGGTTCGCGGGCGGCGCGCGCGTCGTGCACCCCGTCTGGGGCGAGGGAACCGTCCAGCACGGGGACCCCGAGAAGATCGTCGTCGCCTTCGACGAGCACGGCTACAAGACGCTCTCGGTGGAGGTCCTGCGCGAGCGCGGCGACGAGATCCTCGCGCCGCTGGCATAGCGGCGACGCGCCGTCGACGCGCCACCAGCGCTGTCAGAGAGCGAACACAACGATTGGCCCGCCCTCTATCGGGTAGCCAGGGAACACCAGGCTGCACGTCCCCAGCGGGCGCGGCCTCGGACTCTCGCAGGAACGTTCAACGACCCCACAAGGGGATGGAGGCTGCATGCCTACGCTTCAGGATGTAAAGACGTGGCGCGGACAGGATGTCGTCGGGCCCGACGGTTCGAAGATCGGCACGCTGGACCACATCTACCTCGACCGTCAGACCGGCGAGCCGACGTTCGGCGCCGTGAAGACCGGCCTGTTCGGGACGAACGTGAGCCTCGTGCCGCTCGAGGGCGCGACGGGTGGCAGTGGTTCGGTCCAGCTGCCGTTCGACAAGCAGAAGATCAAGGACGCGCCGAACATCGACGCGGACGCCGAGCTCTCCGAGGCCGAGGAGCAGCGCCTCTACGAGTACTACGGCGTCGGCTACTCGCAGTTCGAGGGCGAGGATCGCACCCGCGACTACTACACCGAGGACCAGAACCGCGAGTACGAGGATCGCTACGCGGCCGGCACCACCGGCACCACGGGCACCGTCGACACGGACCGCACGACGGACCGCGGCGTGGTCGGCGACGACGTCTCCGGCACGGAGACCGACAACGCGATGACGCGCTCCGAGGAGGAGCTGCGGGTCGGCA
>CADCWC010000439.1:1951-3795 GCA_902806305.1 uncultured Thermoleophilia bacterium
CCTGCGCAAGTACATCGTGTCCGAGGACGTCAACACGACGGTCCCCGTGCAGCGTGAGGAGGTCCGCGTCGAGCGCGAGCCCATCACGGACGCCAACGTGAGCGCCGCCACCGACGGCCCGGCCCTCTCCGAGGAGGAGCACGAGGTCACGCTCCACGCCGAGCAGCCCGTGGTCCAGAAGGACGTGCGTCCCGTCGAGCGCGTGCGCCTGGACAAGGACACGGTGACCGAGGAGGTCCAGGTCAACGAGACGGTCCGCAAGGAGCAGATCGAGATGGCCGACGCGGAGAACTCCCCGCGCGAGGGCATCGACGGCCAGCGCGGCACCGACGAGGGCATCCGCTAGCACGCGCTCTCGGGAGCAGCACTCGGCATCCGTCGAACCCGCGGCGCCCCCGGGCGCCGCTCGCTCCCTCCTCAGGATCGAAGACGGACATGCGGGGCGGCCGAACAGGCCGCCCCGTCGCCGTTCCAGGGCCCGCCGGCGCCCGACTGTGGGAAGGTACGCCGCAGCAACGGACACGACCGCTGGGGACCGACATGACGGAGCTCGCCGCCGCCGGGACGGCACGGACGGACCACCAGGACGCGGGCGGCACGGCACTCCTGGACCTGCGCGACGCCCTGCGCGCCGCGGCCGCCGGCGACTTCGCCGTCCGGCTCGACTCCCGCGCGGGCGGCCCGGCCGGCGAGGCGGGGATGGCGTTCAACGCGCTCGTGGCCCGCAACGCGGCGCTCACCGCCGAGCTCACGCGGATGGCGCAGGTCATCGGCCGCGACGGCCGCATGACCGAGCGCGCGCCGCTCGACGGCGTCGAGGGCGGCTGGGCGCAGGCGCTCGGCGCCGTGAACGGGCTCGTGGACGACCTCGTCCGCCCCACGACGGAGGTGGCCCGGGTCATTGCCGCGGTCGCCGAGGGGGACCTGTCCCAGAAGATGGCGCTCACCATCGAGGGCCAGCCGTTCCGCGGCGAGTTCGCGCGCATCGGGTCGATCGTCAACGCGATGGTGGCCCAGCTGCAGGCCTTCGCCAACGAGGTCACCCGCGTCGCGCGCGAGGTGGGCACGGAAGGTGCGCTCGGCGGGCAGGCCGAGGTCCCGGGAGTCGCGGGGACGTGGAAGGACCTCACGGACAACGTGAACTTCATGGCGCGCAACCTGACCGACCAGGTGCGCAACGTCGCGCTCGTGACGACGGCGGTGGCCCAGGGCGACCTCTCCCAGAAGATCACGGTCAACGCCCAGGGCGAGATGCTCGAGCTCAAGTCGACCATCAACACGATGGTCGACCAGCTGCGCTCCTTCGCGGCGGAGGTCACGCGCGTCGCGCGCGAGGTCGGCACGGAGGGCCGGCTCGGCGGCCAGGCCGAGGTGCCCGGGGTCGCGGGGACGTGGAAGGACCTCACGGAGAACGTGAACTTCATGGCGGGCAACCTGACGAGCCAGGTCCGCAACATCGCCGAGGTCACCACCGCGGTGGCCCGCGGCGACCTCTCCCAGAAGATCACCGTGGACGTGCGCGGCGAGGTCCGCGAGCTCAAGGACACCATCAACCGGATGGTCGACCAGCTGCGCTCCTTCGCCGACGAGGTCACCCGCGTGGCCCGCGAGGTCGGCACGGAGGGCAAGCTCGGCGGCCAGGCGCAGGTCCCCGGCGTGGCGGGCACCTGGCGCGACCTGACCGACAACGTGAACTCCATGGCGGAGAACCTCACGGGCCAGGTGCGCGGCATTGCGGTGGTGACCACCGCGGTGGCCCAGGGCGACCTGTCCCAGAAGATCACCGTGGACGCCCAGGGCGAGATCCTCGAGCTCAAGTCGACGATCAACACCATGGTCGACCA
>CADCWC010000440.1 GCA_902806305.1 uncultured Thermoleophilia bacterium
CTCCGCCGCGGTTGCCCCGACCAGGTCGGCCGCCGCGCCGCGGGCCTCCTCGATCACGTCGTCCGTCTCCCGCGACGAGGCGAAGGCGCCCCCCGTGTTCGCGTTCGAGCTCCGCAGGTAGGACGCCACCGCGTCGATGACGGAGTCCGGCACCTGTGAGCCGCCGGGGCCGTCGAGATAGACGACGGGGCGGCCCGCCACGGTGCGGTCGAGGGCGGAGAAGCGGCGGCGCGCGGCGGCGACGTCGAGCGGCGAGGACGGCAGGAGCGCGCGCACGGGAACGAGCGTAGCCGAGTGGCCGTCGCGGCGCCCACCCGCCGCGAGGGCGCGTGACCGCCGGTGGGGGACCCACCGGTCCGGGCGGCACGGCGACGACCGCGGCGGCTACGATCCTCGGCGATGGCCATCGCCCCCGACCGCAACCTCGCCCTCGAGCTCGTGCGGGTCACCGAGGCGGCAGCGCTGGCCGCCGCGCGCTGGGTCGGCCGCGGCGACAAGAACGCCGCCGACGGCGCGGCGGTCGACGCGATGCGGCACATGCTCTCGACCGTGCCGATGGACGGGCTCGTCGTCATCGGCGAGGGCGAGAAGGACCACGCGCCGATGCTCTTCAACGGCGAGCGGATCGGCGACGGGACGCCGCCCGAGGTCGACATCGCGGTCGACCCGCTGGAGGGCACGTCGCTCGTGGCGCGCGGCCAGCCGAACGCGCTCGCGGTCGTCGCCCTCGCCGAGCGCGGCACGATGTTCGACCCCGGCCCGACGTTCTACATGGAGAAGATGGCGGGGTCCGACGACATCGCCGACCTGCTGTCGCTGACGGACCCGGTCGAGGACGTGCTGGCGCGGGTCGCCGACCGGCGAGGAATCGACGTGGGCGACCTCATGGTGGTCCTGCTCGACCGTCCGCGCCACGCCGATCTCGTGGCCCGCATCCGTGCCGTCGGCGCGCGCATCCGCTTCATCCCCGACGGCGACGTGGCCGGGGCGCTGATGGCCGTGCGGCCGGGCACGGGCATCGACCTCCTGGTCGGCATCGGCGGGACGCCGGAGGGCGTGATCGCGGCGGCGGCCATCAAGGCCACGGGCGGCGCCATCCTCGGGCGGCTGTGGCCGAGCGACGACGCGGAGCGGGCGGACGTGGTCGCCGCGGGCCTCGATCCGGCGCGCGTCCTCACGACCGACGACCTCGTCCGGAGCGACAACTGCTTCTTCGCCGCCACGGGCGTGACCGACGGCGACATCCTGCGCGGCGTCCGGTTCGAGCGCGGCACGGCGGTGACGCAGTCGATGGTCATGCGGTCGCGGTCGGGGACCGTGCGTGTCCTCGACGCGCGACACCAGCGCTCGAAGCTGCGCGGGCTGGCCGGGACGCGCTACGGCTGACCGCGCCGCTCAGCCGCGCGGTCGGTAGCGGCTGTCGAGGTCCCAGTGATGGCGGCGGGCCCGCGGACGGGACCGCTCCGGGGAGCGCTGCGCGCGCGGGGTGTCGTCCCCGCCTGCGCCTTGTGACCGGCCCGCAGCCGCACCGGCGTCCGGCTCGTCCGGCGACGGCACGATCCGGGGAACCTGACTCGACGTGCCCGTCGGGCGGGTGTCGGGCGCGCCCTGCGGCCGTCGCAGCGCCTCGGGCAGCGCGCCCGCCTCGCCCGGATGCCGCTCGACCCAGCCCACAAGGCGCTGTCGAAAGCCGACGTGCCGCATCGCGATCTCGGCCCCGGGCTCGAACGACGTCACCTCGATGTCGAGCAGGAGCTCGTCGAGGTGCCCTGCGGAGGCGTGGCAGCCCGTCACGCGGCCGTGCCCCTCGACCGTGCGACCGCTCAGACGGACCGTGAACGTGACCGCCGTCCCAGGTGGCGGCACCCAGTCGACGGCCGACAGGGCGACGTCGACCCGCTCGTCGTCGAAGGTGCGGGTCACGGAGACCAGGGGCGGACGGGCCACCTCGCCGAAGACGACCGTGATCGGGACGCGCTGGTGCGCCGCGGGCTCCATCATGGGTCTATCGGCGGCGCGATCGACCCGCTTGACCGCGCCGCCGACCGGACCTAGCCGGAGTGGCCGCCGTGCCCGCCGATCGGCGCCGTCGGCCCCACGAGCGGGTTCCGCGGCCGCTCGACCATGGCGCTGCCGCCACCGCGCCGGAACGGCTCCGCCGCCGCCACCACGCGGCCGTCACGCAGGAACGCGATGCCCGTGACGGCGCCGATCTCGCCCATCGGCGTGAACGTGTGGCCGAGCGCCCGCAGGGCGTCGCCCGCGGCCGACGTGATGAAGGCGGGCTCGGCCACCGTCGCCGCGGTGTTCCGCTGCGAGGCGCGCGGTGCCGCGATCGCCTCGGGAAGCGTCAGGCCGAAGTCGATCTGGCCGATCAGCGTCTGCAGCACGGTCGTCGGGATCGTCGAGCCGCCCGGCGAGCCGAGGGCCTCGACCATGCGTCCGCCGCGCGTGACGAGCGTCGGCGCGATCGAGCTCCGCGGGCGCTTCCCCGCCGCCGGGGCGTTCGGTCCGGTCGGGGCGGCGTCGAAGTCCGTCAGCTCGTTGTTGAGCAGGAATCCACGCCCGGGGACGACGATGCCCGACCCCCCGGTCGACTCGATCGTGAACGTGTAGCTCACGACGTTGCCCTGCCGGTCCGAGACGGTGAGGTGCGTCGTCGACTGGCCTTCCGTGTCGTCGGTGGCCGCGGCCCGGACCGTCGCACCCGGCGTCGGGTAGTACGCCCAGGGGTTCCCTGCGGCGACGGGGCTCGTGGCGGCCCGCGGGCCGATCAGCGCCGCCCGCTCGGCCGCGAAGCGCTCGGAGATGAGGCCGAACTGTGGCACCGGCGTGAAGGCCGGGTCGCCGAGGTAGGCGCCGCGGTCGGCGTACGTGAGCCGGCTCGCCTCGAGGTAGCGGTGGAGCTGGGTGACGCGGTCGCTCGTCGCGGGGAGGCTCTCGAGCATGTTGAGGACCTGCGCCACGGTGGTGCCGCCGCTCGAGGGCGGCGCCATGCCCCAGATCCGGTAGCCGCGGTAGGTGCTCGCGACGGCCCGCCGCGTGACCGCGCGGTAGCCGCGGAGATCGGACTCGGCCATGGCGCCGGCCCGGACGCGACGGGTCGTGCCGGTCGCCACCGGCGGCGCGGTGACGGTGCGGACGAGGTCGCGGGCGATCGGGCCGCGGTAGAACGCCTGCGCGCCACCGCGGGCGATGGCCCGGTAGGTCGCGGCGAGATCGGGGTTGCGTAGCACGGTGCCGACGTCACGCGGCGTGCCGTCCGCGTCGAGGTAGATCGCGGCGGTGGCCGGGAAGGTCGCGAAACGCGCCGCGTTCTCCGCGGTCTGGTCGACGAACGTCTGGTCGACCACGAACCCGCGTCGGGCGGCCCGCTCCGCCGGCCCGAGCAGCGTGGCGAGCGGCAGGGTGCCGAAGCGCCGGAGCGCGAGGTCCCACTGCGCCACGGTGCCGGGCACGCCGACGCCGAGCCCGCTCGTGACCCGCTCGTCGAAGGGGATGGTGGCGCCGGTCGCCGGGTCGACGAACAGCGACGGCGTCGCCGCCGCGGGCGCCGTCTCCCGCCCGTCGATCGTGAAGACCCGCCGGTCGGCGGCCCGGTAGAGGACGAGGAACCCGCCCCCGCCGATGCCCGCCGAGTAGGGCTCCGTGACGCCGAGCACCGCGGCCGCCGCGACGGCGGCGTCCACGGCGTTGCCGCCTCCCTGCAGCACGCGGAGCGCCGTGCTCGTGGCCAGCGCGTCGACCGTCGCCGCGGCGCCGCCGGTGCCGACGGCGACCGGCTGCTTCGG
>CADCWC010000441.1 GCA_902806305.1 uncultured Thermoleophilia bacterium
GCGCGCCTTCGTCGAGGACCTGCCGTAGTCGGTGGTCGGAGCCCCCATGGTCGAGGGCCACGACGGACGCGTCCTCGGCGATCAGCTGTCGGACGACCCAGGAGCCGATGCAGCCGAGCGCGCCGGTGACCACGAAGCGCTCGCTCATGGCGCGGTCGTCGGTGTCGACCGTCCGAGGCCGGACGCCGTGGGAACGCGCGACCGTCCGCCGTCTGTCAGGTCGAGCACGGCGCGCAGCCCGCCTGCGCCGCGCGAGAGCGCGAACGCCTCGTCGATGGCCTCGAGCGGGAAGGAGTGGGACACGAGCTCGTCCAGCAGCAGCGCCCCCGAGGCGTGGAGGGCGAGGATGCGTGGCACGAGCCGCGCCGGCGTGAGGCTTCCGTACGCCGACCCGACGATGCGCCGCTCGTAGGTCACGAGGTCGAGCATGTCGATCGGCACCGGACGATCCTGCGGCATCAGTCCGACGACGCAGCACGTGCCGCCCGGCCGCACGATCTCGACGCCGAGGCGGATCGCCTCGGCCACGCCGACGGTGACGATCGTCCAGTCGAAGCCGTCCTCCGCCGCGCGCGCCCTGAGGGCCGCCATTCGGTCGGGATCCGCGGCATCCTCGCCGTGGGTCGCGCCGAAGCGCCGAGCCCACTCGCGGCGGTCGGGGCTCGGATCGAGCGCGACGATCTCCGCCGCGCCTCGCACGCGGGCGCCCTGGACGGCGTTGACGCCGACGCCGCCTGCGCCGATCACCGCCCCCCGACTGCCCGCCGGGATCTGGATCGTCTCGATCGCGGCGCCGACCCCCGTGAGGACCGCGCAGCCGACCACCGCTGCCGTCTGCAGGTCGAGCCCGTCGGGGATCGGGATCGCGCTGCGGGCGGCGACGACCGCCCGCTCGGCGAAGCAGGCGAGCAGGCTGTAGGTCGCGATCGGGCCGCGGCCGCCCGTGATCGGCGAGGAGCCGGTCGTCAGCCGACCGTCCCCCATGGCGGCGAGCGACGCCTGGCACCGGATCGGCCGTCCGACGAGGCAGTGCGCGCAGGTGCCGCAGCCCGGGGCGCTGCTCAGCATGACGCGCTGCCCCTCGCGCAGGCCCGTGACGCGGGCGCCGACGGCCTCGACGACGCCCGCACCCTCGTGACCGAGCACGACCGGCAGCGGGTGGCCCCACTCGCCGTCGGCCGCCCCGACGTCGGAGTGGCAGACGCCCGCCGCGACGAGCCGGACCCTGACCTCGTCCGGTCCGGGCGCGCGCAGCTCCACCTCCTCGATGCGGTGCGGGTCCCCGAAGGCGTGCAGCACGGCGGCCCGGGTGACGATCGGCGTCGGCGTCATGCCCGGACGTCCGTCCGGAAGCGCGTCACCACGTCGTCGTCGACCTCGATGCCCAGGCCGGGGGCCGTGGGCAGGTCGATGACTCCGTCGTGAATCGTCGGGTCAGGGCCGGTCAGCTCGGACCGCAGCGTCGAGTGGAAGAGCTCCGCGTGGTACATCTCGACGTAGGGGGCGTTCGGGGTGGCGGCCTGGAAGTGGCGCGCAGCGGCGGCGGTGATGCCCGTCTTCCAGCCGTGCGGGACGACCTCCACGCCGTGGTGCCCGGCAAGCTCCGCGATCCGGCGGAGCTCCGTCAGCCCGCCGCAGCGGTTGACGTCGGGTTGGAGCACGTCGACCCGCCCGCGCTCGATCCACTCCCGGCACTCCTGGACCGTGGCGGCGAACTCTCCACCCGCGACGCGCGTGCGGACGCGAGACGCCAGCCGGGCGTGCCCGTCCATGTCGTCGTGCTGGAGGGTTGCCTCGGCGAGGAAGACGTCACAGTCCTCGATGCGGTCGAGCACCCACGCCGCGTCGCGCCAGTGATGCCAGCGATAGCCGAAGTCGAGCAGCAGCGCCGGCTCGGAGCCCAGCCGGCGGCGCCCTTCCCGGATGCAGTCCACGAGCCCCCGGTCGTCGACGGCGTCCTCGAACACGACCTCCATCTTCACGGCCCCGAACCCCAGCGCGATCGCGCGCTCGAAGAGCACGCCGATCGCGTCCATGACCTCGCGGATCGATCGGCCTCTCGGCGTTCCCGGCCAGATCGTCGCGTACGGCACCACCGCCGTGCGGCGCGCTCCGCCGAGCAGCTGGTAGGCGGGGCGCCCGAGCTGCTTTCCGACCAGGTCGTGGAGCGCGATGTCGACAGCCGAGACCGCGTGGACACCGAGACCGCGCCGGCCGTGGTAGATCGTCCCGTCGAGCATCGCCGCCTGCGTGGCCTGAAGCTCGAACGGGTCCCGGCCGACGACGATCGAGCGCAGGCCGCGGCTCCAGCTGAAGAGGTCGTCCATCTGCACCAGCTCGCGGACGACCTGGGCCGGGGCGTCGGCCTCACCGACACCGACGCGCCCGTCGGCGTCGACGACCCGGACGACGATCGTCTCCCGGGAGGCGTCGAGGTCGCCGAACGCGGCCGACGTGACGAGTGGGATCGCCTCGACCTCGACGACGGGGCAGGCGACGGTCATGGGCGGGCCTCCGGGGCACGGGGGGTGAGCTCGAAGCACGTGTCGACCGCCGAGCCGGGCGGCAGCGACCTCGCCGTGCGGCGGGCCAGGTGCGCAGCCAGGCCGTCGGCGGCAGGCGCGCTCGCGGGCTCGATGGCCAGGCACTGGGCCGACCCGTTCCACGGCGGGAGGTCCGAGCCGCACCGCTCCTGCCAGAGCCAGACGTGGGGCAGGGCGTCGACCGACCAGCGCAGCTCGAGGCGCAGGCCGTCGGGCGCGGTGACGGACGCGCGGCCCGTCGGCACGTCCCGGACGACGCCGAACCGGGAGAGCGGCGCCGGGCCGAGCCGCGACCAGTCGCCCTGATCGTCCACGGGCCACGCGGTCGGCGTCGCGGTCTCGACCCCGTCCCAGCGCTGCGGCGACAGGGTGCCGCCGGGCAGCTCGATCGTCACGCCTTCCGCGGCCAGGGCGTCGCCCAGGGTGAGGTGCTCGACCAGGAGGTAGGGAACGGATGCGGCGCCCGTGTTGACGAGCCGTGTCCGGGCCACCACAGCGCCGTCCCCCAGGCGGTAGTGCCGCTCCACGAGCAGTCCGGTCTCGTCCTGCCAGCGCAGCGACGCGGCACCCGCGGACCGCTCGACGGCCGTGAACTCCGACACCGACGCCGCCCCGTGGAAGCCGTGCGCGCGCCCCGCGACCGTGCAGGGCTCCCCGGCGTTCGGCACGAGCAGCTGCCACCCGCCCCGCCAGGCGCCCTCCCAGGCGGCGGCGTCGTGCGGAGCGGACCCGAGCGGCGTGGGGGGCCACGGCGCCTGGAAGAGCAGCTCGCGTCCGTCGACCTGCAGGGAGCGGACCTCGGCCCCACGCGTGGGGTCGACCGTCATCGTGAGCGCGCCGTCGGCGAGGGTCAGCATGGCCGTCAGCGCGCGGCTTCGAGGCGTGGGGCGGCGCCGATCAGCCGACGGGTGTACGCGTCCCGGGGGTCGCCGAGGACCTGGTCGACGGGGCCGTGCTCGCGCACGTGCCCGCCCTCGAGGACCAGCACCGTGTCGGCCACGGCAGCCACGACCCCCAGGTCGTGGGTGACGAAGAGCAGCGCCACGCCGGGGTCGGCGCGCAGCTCGGCCAGCAGGTCGAGCACGGCCGCCTGCACCGAGACGTCGAGGGCGCTCGTGATCTCGTCGCAGACGATCACGTCGGGCTGTGCGGCCAGGGCGCGGGCGATCGCGACGCGCTGGCGCTCGCCGCCCGAGAGCTCCGTCGGGAAGCAGTTCGCGAGGCGCGGCGAGAGCCG
>CADCWC010000442.1:0-13619 GCA_902806305.1 uncultured Thermoleophilia bacterium
GCCGCAAGACGATCACGATGCTCGAGCTCGAAGAGGGCATCATGCGGGTCATCGCGGGGCCCGAGAAGAAGACGCGGCTCCTGTCCGACAAGGAGCGGCTGATCACGGCCTACCACGAGATGGGCCACGCGATCGTCGGCCACCTGCTGCCGAACTGCGACCCGGTCCACAAGATCTCGGTCATCTCGCGCGGGCAGGCCCTCGGGTACACGATCTCGATGCCGTCCGAGGACAAGTTCCTGACCACGAAGGCCGCGCTCATGGACACCATGGCCATGACGCTCGGCGGCCGGGCCGCCGAGGAGCTCGTGTTCAACGAGGTCACGACCGGCGCGTCGAACGACCTCGAGAAGGTCACGGCCACCGCCAAGGCGATGATCATGCGCTACGGCATGAGCGACAAGCTCGGCCCGCGCACGCTCGGACGCAGCCACGACCAGCCGTTCCTCGGCCGCGAGTTCGCGCAGGAGGCCGACTACTCGCAGGAGATCGCCCGCGAGATCGACGACGAGATCCGCCGGATCATCGAGGACGCCCACGAGGCGGCCCGCGAGGTGCTGTCCTCGAACATGGAGGACCTGCACCGGATCTCGAGGATCCTCAACGAGCGCGAGACGATCGACCGGGCCCAGTTCCTGCGCCTGCTCGAGGGCGAGGCCGAGGAGTCGGTCTGGCCGCCCGAGCCGGAGCCGACCCCCGCACCGGTCGAGCAGCCGGAGCGCCCGGTCGGCGCCAAGACGGCGCGCGGACTGGGACTCGGCCTGCCGCGTGGCCCCGAGACGACGCCCGGCGCCTCGGCGTAGCGTCAGCCCCGCGCCTCGACCCGCATCGGCAGACCGCCGCGCGGCCGGAGCGTGATCTTCGCGTCGAAGGCGACCGGGCCTGAGGTCGCGCGTCGCAGCCGGAAGCGCCGGGCCAACGTGGCGAGCGCGAGCAACGCCTCGGTGCGGGCGAAGCGCGCTCCGAGGCAGGAGCGCGGACCGTCGGCGAAGGGGAAGAACGCGCCGCGCGGCCGCGAGGGGTCACGGCTCCCGAGCCACCGTTCCGGTTCGAAGCGCTCCGCGTCCGGCCACCAGCGCGGATCCCGCTGGACGGTGTACTGGCAGAGCGTCACGATCGAGCCCGCCGGAACGTGGTGCCCGCCGAGGACTCGATCGTCGCGCGCACGCCGACCGATGCCCCACACCGGCGGGTAGAGCCGCAGCGCCTCCTCCAGCACGGCCGCGCTGTACCGCAGCCGCGGCAGGTCCTCGACGGTCACGGGCCCGTCGCCGAGCTCCCGCGCGAGCTCCTCGTGCACGCGGGCCTCGACGGCGCGGTTCTCGGCCAGGGCGAGCCACGTCCAGGTGAGCCAGTTCGTCGTCGTCTCGTGCCCGGCCAGGATGAGCGTCATCAACTCGTCGCGCAGCAGCGCGTCGCTCATCCCGCCGTCGTCCCCGGGGGCGCCGTCGCGCGCCGTGAGGTAGGCCGAGAGCAGGTCATCCCGCGTCGCCGCGTCGTGCCTGCGGGCGGCGGCCACCCGGGCGATGAACGCGTCGAGCTCCGCCCGAGCGGCTCGGAAGCGCCGCACGCGCCGGGTCGGGACGTGCTGGACCACGGGGCCGAGCGGATTCGTGACGAGCAGGTCGAAGGCCTCCAGGACGTCGGTCAGCGATCGCCCGACCCGGTCCGACGTGGCGGCGTCCACGTCGGCGCCGAACAGCGCCGTCATGACGATCTCGAGCGTGAGCCGGGTCATGTCGCGGGCCACGTCGACCGTCGCGCCGTCGTCCCACCGGTCCCCGGCGGCCGTGGCCGCGGCCGTCATCGTCGCGCCGTAGCCCGCGATGCGACGCGGCGAGAACGCAGGCGCGGCCAGCCGCCGCTGTCGGGCGTGGAGCGGGTCCTCGCTGGTGATCAGGCCGTCGCCGAGCAGCAGCCGCGCCCGCTGCAGCGCGAGCCCCTTCGTGTAGCCGGCGGCGTCGTGCACGAGCACGTCCTCGACGAGCGTCGGGTCGTTGACGACGTACCAGACGTACGGGCCGAGCCGGAAGCGCGCGAGGTCGCCGTAGCGCCGGGGGATGTCGATGAAGAACGCCAGCTCGTCGCGGGCGAGCGCGCGGAACGTCCGCAGGCCGATTCCCGGAGGACCCGTGAGCGCGGCGGCGGTGGCCACGCCGCGGACACCAGGGCAGCGCCCGGCCCTTGCGCGTGACCGGCGCTCTGATATCCTGAGGGGGCCGGTGGGGACTACCCCAGAACGCGCATCCACTCGTCATTCCGGCCCGTGAGGGCCCGGGGGATGCGGGCCTCGAACTGAGGCAGGAGAGACCGTCGGCTGAGCACCGCTCAGCCCACGACAGGAGGTCTCTCCATGAGCTCGAACACGCTGACCTGGATCGCGCTGGGCGCGGTCATCCCCGCCCTGCTCGTCGTCGACGCGATCGTCATGCGCGGCCCCCGCGGGCGCTCGCTGCGCTGGGCGGCCGGGTGGAGCGTCATCTGGACCGTGGTCGGCGTCCTGTTCGCGGGCGTCGTCTGGCAGGTCCGGGACGGCGACGCCGCGGAGGCGTACCTGGCCGGCTTCCTGGTCGAGAAGACGCTCTCGCTCGACAACCTGGCCGTCTTCGCCATGGTCTTCGCGGCGCTGCGGGTCCCCGTCCCGCTCCAGGGCAGGCTCCTGTCCCTGGGGATCGTCGGCGCGGTCGTGCTGCGCGGCGCGGCGATCGCGGCCGGGGCGGCGCTGCTCGCGGCGTTCGGCTGGCTGCTCTACGTCTTCGGCGCCTTCCTGATCTGGACCGCGTGGCGGATGGCCCGCGGCGGCGGCCACGTCGACCTCGACCGGTCGCGCGCCGTCGGCCTCGTCCGCCGCGTCCTGCCCGTGACGGACCAGCTCGAAGGCGAGCGGCTGCTGACCCGGGTGAACGGTCGGCGGGCGTTGACGCCGCTCGCCCTGGCGCTCGTCCTGATCGCGATGTTCGACGTGGTGTTCGCCGTCGACTCGATCCCGGCCATCTTCGGCATCACGCGCGACACGTTGATCGTCTTCGCGGCGAACGCGTTCTCCCTGCTCGGCATGCGGGCGCTGTACGGGGTCCTCTCGGACCTCCTGGCCCGGTTCGCGTACCTGCAGCTGAGCCTGGCCGCCGTCCTCGCCGTCATCGGGACCAAGATGCTGGCCGTCGAGCTCGTCCACGTCCCGCCGTTCGTGTCCCTGCTCGTCATCATCGGGCTGCTCGCCGCGGGCGTGATCGCCTCGCTGCTGCGCGGACCCGCTCCCGTCACGGGCGACGACGTGGGCCCGACCCAGGCGCAGGCGGACCCGGACCTCGTGCAGGCATCGGCTCCGTGACCGCGGTCGGCCGGACCACCCTCAGCGGGAGCCGCCGACGGCGACCCTCCGGCGAAGCGCGAGCAGCGACAGCGGCACCGTGATCAGGGCGACGGCCCCGATGGCGGCGAAGCCGCGCAGCAGCACCCCGACGTCCCAGCCGTCCGAGATCAGCGAGCGGACGGCGTTCAGGATGTACGTGACCGGGTTGACCTCGGCGAACGCCCGCATCCACGGGCTCATGAGCTCGAGCGGGACGGTCGCCGTGGACAGGAACACCAGGGGGAAGCCGATCAGGAACGACGACTGCGTGGCGTCGATCGAGCCGGTCCGCAGCGCGATGGCGAGGCTGATCCCGGCGTAGGCGAGCGCCCAGACGGCGAGCATCGCCACGATCACGAGGAAGCCGAGCGGTCCCGACGCGAGGCCGGACCCGAAGATGAGCCCCACGGTCAGGAGCAGCGTGGCCTGCAGGGACGCCCGGAAGCCGTCGGCCGACAGCCGCCCGAGCAGGATCGAGAGCCGGGAGATCGGCGCCAGGAGCAGCTTGTCGAAGTAGCCCGAGTCCATGTCGCGGACGACGCCCATCCCGGACGAGACGGCGCTGTTGGTGATCGACAGCACGAGCGCGGTCGGCAGGAAGAACGCGAGGTAGCCGCCCTCGCCGACATCGATCTGGCGGCTGGCGATCGCCCCGAGCGCTCCGACGTTCACGGCCAGGATGAACAGCGGGATGATCAGGCTCGGCAGGTTGCCGATCGGCACGCGGACGATGTTGCGGAAGGCGCGGCGGCCGAGCTCGAACGCCGCGGCAGCCGTCGGCAGCCCGGCCGCGAGGCGCGCGTCGCCGGCCGCCCTCGGCGGGGTGCTCCCATCCCGGATCACGCTCACGACCGCACTCCGCCGGCCGGGTGGGGCGCCGGCGCGCGGACGTCGGCGGCGCCGTCCGTGTCGTCGTGCCCGGCGGGCCGTCCGGTGACGGCCAGGAACACGTCGTCCAGCGTGGGCGACGACACCGACGCGCGCCCGACCGCGAGCCCTCGGCCGCCGAGGATGCCGAGCACGGCGGGCAGCGCCGCGCCGCCGTCGGCGGCGTGCACGACGACGCCTCCCTCGGCGGCCTCGGCCCCGGTCACGCCCGGCACGGAGGTGAAGGCCGCGCAGAGCTCGGCGGTCGCGCCGTCCACCTCGAGCCGGATCACGTCCGTGCCGACCTTGGCCTTCAGCGCGGCCGGTGACCCCTCGGCCACGATCACGCCGCGGTCGATGATGGCCACGCGGTCGGCGAGCACGTCGGCCTCCTCCAGGTACTGCGTGGTGAGGAAGACGGTCACGCCGTCCTGCGAGCGCAGGGTGCGCACCTGCTCCCAGATGATCGCGCGCGAGGCGGGGTCGAGGCCGGTCGTGGGCTCGTCGAGGAAGAGGACCGTCGGGCGGTGCACGAGCGCCGCCGCGAGGTCGAGGCGGCGCTTCATGCCGCCCGAGTAGGTCATGACCCGCCGGTCCGCGGCCTCGGCGAGGCCCACCAGCTCGATCAGCTCCGCCGCTCGTCGCGGCGCGTCGCCGCGCGACAGCCCCGCGAGCCGACCGTGGAGGCGGAGCAGCTCGCGGCCGGTCGCGAGGCCGTCGAGGCCCGCCTCCTGCAGCGCCACGCCGATCGAGGCCCGGACCGCGGCACCCTGCGAGACGACGTCGTAGCCGGCCACGCGGGCGCTGCCGCTCGTCGGTCCGAGCAACGTCGTCAGGACGCGGACGGTCGTCGTCTTGCCGGCCCCGTTCGGGCCCAGGAAGCCGAAGATCTCGCCCCGGGTGACGGCCAGGTCGACCCCGTCGACGGCCTTGAAGGCGCCGAAGTGGCGTCGCAGCGCGACCGTCTCCACCGCATCGCTCACGCGGGTCCTCGCCCTCCCTCGCCGGTTTCCGGGACGCCGTCGCGGAGGCCCAGGCCCGTCCGGCCGCCCCACCGGCGGACGTGCGGGCCGGTCGCGGGCGCCGCCCGATCCTAGCACCGCGGGCCGTCCGCACCTGACCGCCGGCCAGGGCGGGCTCACTACGATGCGGCGATGATCCGCCCCCTCGAGCAGCGGTTCCCGCCGCCTGCCCTCATGGGCATCGTCAACGTCACCCCGGACTCGTTCTCGGACGGCGGCCTCCTCACCGACCCGGACGCCGCGGCGGCCGCGGCCCTCCGGCTGGCCGACGAGGGAGCCGCCGTCGTCGACGTCGGAGGCGAGTCGACGCGGCCAGGCTCGCACCCCGTCTCGGTGGAGGAGGAGCTCCGGCGCGTCGTGCCCGTGGTCGAGCGGATCCGGGCCGCCTCCGACGTGGTCGTCTCGGTGGACACGTCGAAGGCCGAGGTCGCACGCCAGGCGCTCTCGGCCGGTGCCACGTTCGTCAACGACGTCACGGCCCTGACCGGCGACGCGGCCATGGTCGAGGTGGTGGCGGCCACTGACGCGGACGTCTGTCTCATGCACATGCAGGGGACGCCCGCCACGATGCAGGACGACCCGCGCTACGCCGACGTCGTCGGCGAGGTCGGAGCGTGGTTGTCCGACCGCGTGCAGACCGCAGTCGCGGCGGGCATCAGGCGAGAGCGGATCTGCGTCGACCCCGGCATCGGCTTCGGCAAGACGGTCGAGCACAACGTCGCGTTGCTCGGTTCGCTCGGGACGCTGCGGCAGATGACGGGCGTGCCCGTGCTCGTCGGCGTCTCGCGGAAGGGCTTCCTGGGCCGGCTCGTCGGAGACGCGCAGCGGGACCGGCTGCCGACGACGCTCGCCGCGGGCCTGGCCGCGCTCGCGGGCGGCGCCTTCATGCTGCGCGTCCACGACGTCGGAGCCCACGCCGACGCGATCGCCGTCGGGCGGGCGATCGGCGACGCGGCACCGGCCGAGCGCGACGTCGAGATCGCCGTCGACGGGCTGGCGGTCTTCGCCCGTCACGGCGTGCTGCCCGCGGAGCGTGAGCTCGGACAGCGCTTCTACCTCGACCTGAGGTTGACGCCTCGGTCGCAGCGCGCCTGCGACACCGACGACGTCGCGGACGCCGTGCACTACGGCGAGGTCGCGCTGCGCGTGCGGGAGCTCGCCGAGGGCGGTCCCTACGCGCTGCTCGAGCGTCTGGCCGACGTGGTCGCCTCGACGCTCGTGGCCGAGTTCCCGTTGCGACGGGCGACGGTCCGGGTCCGGAAGCCCGCCGCACCGGTGCCCGCCGTCCTGGACGCCGTGGCGGTCACGGTCACGCGCGATGCCCGGAGCTGACCGCGCCGCGGTCGGCCTCGGCGCGAACATCGGGGATCCCGAGGCGAGCCTGCGCGCCGCGGTCCGCGGGCTGGGGGAGACGCCGGACGTGGAGCTCGTCGCGGCCTCGTCGCTCTACCGGACGGCGCCCGTCGGGGTCACGGACCAGCCAAACTTCCTGAACGCGGCCGTCGTGGTGCGGACGACGCTCGAGCCGGTCGAGCTGCTCGACCGGCTCGCGGCGCTCGAGGCCGCCGCCGGTCGGACGCGGCGCGTCCGTTGGGGTCCACGGACTCTCGACCTCGACCTGCTGCTCCACGGGGACCGGACGCTCGTCTCGCCGGCGCTCACGCTTCCGCATCCCCGGCTGGTCGAGCGGCGCTTCGTGCTCGAGCCGCTCCTGGAGGCCTGGCCGGACGCCCGCCTGCCCGACGGCCGCGCCCTGGCCGACCTCCTGGAGCGGCTCCCGCCGGAGGGCGTCGAGCGCCTCGGCCGGCCGCTCTCCATTACGCTGTAGTGGCACCCGTGGAACGCTTTCCGACCTCCTTGAAGGGGTGAACCTGTGTCCCATCTCGAAGACCTCGAGGAGTACGACGCCGAGCTCGAGCTGAGCCTGAAGCGCGAGTACGCGACGGTCTTCGGACTGTTCCGGTACTGCGTGCTGACGCAGGAGGCGACCTATCTCTGCAACAAGCTCGATCTCAAGATCGAGCATCAGCCGTCCTATCCGCTCTTCCACCTGACGATGGAGGACGTCTGGGTCTGGGACAAGAACCGGCCGTCGCGGATCATCCCGCGCGCCGACGTCCACACCACCCAGGATCTGACGATCGAGGAGCTCAAGCCGGGCGAGAACATCCCGACGACGCTCCCCGTCGACTTCGTCGTGCCGCCCGAAGAGGAGTAGGGGGCGGCGTGCTGCTCGCCGTCGACGTCGGGAACACGCACACCGTGCTCGGCCTGTTCGACGGCGAGGCGCTCGTGTCGGAGTGGCGCGTCGGCACGCATCCGTCCCAGACGGCGGACGAGCTCGACGTGCAGCTCGTGGGGCTCCTCGAGCGCCGCGGCATCGACGCGGGCACGGTCGACGCGGCGTGCGTCTCCTCGACGGTGCCGCCGCTCGTGGTGGAGTGGGTCGCCGCCCTCCGTCGGCTGGCGGACGCCGAGCCGGTCGTCGTCGGCCCCGGCGTCCGGACGGGCATGCCGCTCCGGACGGAGAACCCGGCCGAGGTCGGCCCCGACCGGATCGCGAACGCCGTGGCGGCGCTGCACCGGTTCGGCGGCCCGGCCCTGGTCGTCGACTTCGGCACCTCGACGAACTTCGACGTCGTCTCGGCGGCCGGCGAGTACGTCGGCGGCGCCATCGCACCGGGCGTCAAGATCTCGATGGAGGCGCTCACCGCGCGGGCGGCGCGGCTCGGCAAGATCGAGCTCGTGGCACCGCCGTCCGCCATCGGCCGGAACACGGTCACCTCGATGCAGTCCGGTGCCGTCTACGGCTTCGCGGGCCAGGTCGACGGGATCGTCCGCCGGATCTGGGCCGAGCTCGGGGCGCCCTGCCCGACGGTGGCCACGGGGGGGCTCGCGCCGCTCATCCGCCCCCACACCGCGACGATCGACCACGAGGATCCGCACCTGACGCTGCACGGGCTCCGGCTGCTCTGGGCGCGCAACGCCGTACCCGTCCCGGCGACGGGCGGGCGACGCCTCACGACCTGAGCCGCCTGCGGACCGGGAGGGCGGTTCAGCCGCCACCGAAGATCGAGATCGGCAGCCCGAGCTCGACGTCGTCCTCGACGTCGCCGAGCGCCGCGAGCTCCGCGTCCCATCGGGCCACGAGCATCGCGGCGCCGGGCGCGGCGGCGAACAGCGCGGCCTCGAGCTCCGCCACGGACTCGTACGTCGACAGCTCCTGGCGGAGCGTGCGCGGGAAGGCGCCGCGCCGCAGGTACCAGGCGTGGAACTTGCGCAGGAACGGCACGGCCCGCCGCTCGCCCAGCTCGCGGACCACCTCACGGATGTAGCGCACGAGCTCCGCGGCCACCTCGTCGTTCGTCGGCCGCTCCTCGCGGCCCTCCGCCAGCTCGCGCAGCAGCCACGGGTTGCCCTGGGCGGCGCGGCCGATCATCACCGCCGCGGCGCCGGTGGTGTGCAGCACCGCCTCGGCGCGCGCCCGACTCGTGATGTCGCCCGAGGCGATCACCGGCACGTCGACGAGCTCCACGAGCTCGGCCGTCAGGGCGTGGTCCGCCTCGCCCGTGTACATCTGGCGGACGGAGCGCGGGTGCAGCGTCAGCGCCTGGGCGCCCGCCTCGACGAGCCGCGGGCCGACGTGGAGGGCGGCGCGGGAGGTGTCCTCGACGCCCCGGCGCATCTTGACGGTGACGGGGATCGAGACGGCGCCCGCCACCGCCTCCGTGATGCGGGCGGCGAGCTCGCCGTCGCCGTCGACGAGGTGCCCGCCCGCGCCGGTCTTCGTGACCTTCTTGACCGGGCAGCCCATGTTCATGTCCAGCAGGTCGGCCCCGGCCGCCTCGACCATCCTGGCCGCCTCGGCCATCAGCTCCGGCTCGGCCCCGAAGATCTGCACCGCCAGCGGGCGCTCGTCCCCCGCGATGCGCAGGTAGCCGAGCGTGCGCTCGTTGGCGTGGTTCAGGCCGCAGGCGGAGACCATCTCGGAGCACACGAGGCCCGCGCCGAAGCGGCGACCCTGCCGCCGGAAGGCCTGCACCGAGACGCCCGCCATCGGCGCCAGGACGACGCGGCTCGGGATCTCGACGGCGCCGATCGTCCACGGATCGGCCAGCGTGCGCGGGGCGACGGCCACGACCCCAGGCTACCAGGGGCCTGCGGGCTCGCCGGCGTCCACTCCTCGGCAGCGGGGATATCATCCGCCGGTGGTGTCCCGCCGGACGCCCCGTGTGTTCGACCTGCGAGAGGATCGGTTCGTGGCCAAGGAAGTCGTGCTCACCGTCGAGGGATTCGAGAAGCTGAAGGCTGAGATCGAGGAGCTCTCGACCGTCAAGCGGCGGGAGGTCGCCGAGCGCATCAAGGAAGCGCGCGAGTTCGGCGACATCTCCGAGAACTCCGAGTACGACGACGCGAAGAACGAGCAGGCGATGCTCGAGTCGCGGATCTCGCAGCTCGAGGAGCGCCTCCGCGAGGCGAAGGTCATCGACGCGGCCGACCTGCCCTCGGACGTCGTGTCGCTCGGCTCGACCGTGACCATCAAGGAGGGCACGGGCGACCAGGACACGTACCAGATCGTGGGCTCGGCGGAGGCCGACCCGGACGAGAACCGGCTCTCCAACGAGTCGCCCGTGGGCCGGGCCATCCTGGGACACCGCAAGGGCGAGACGATCGACGTGGTGACGCCGAGCGGCGCGCGCAAGATCACCATCGTCGGCATCCGCTCCACCTAGCGGCCCCGTGTACGAGGACCTCGCGCACCGCTTCGGCGGGCGCACGCCCGTCGCGGAGCTGCGCCGGCGTGCCGAGGTCCTCGAGCCCGGTGCGGAGACGGGGGAGACGTACCGAGCGGCCGGGCGCGTCCTCGGACGGCGCGGGCAGGGGAAGGTGTCGTTCCTCGACCTCGTCGACCGCACGGGCGAGCTGCAGCTGATGGCGCCCGTCGACCGGATGTCTCCCGAGGCCTTCGAGGCGACGCGCCGGCTGTCCCTCGGCGACATCGTCGGGGTCGAGGGCGAGCTGATCCGGACGCGGCGCGGCGAGCCGTCGCTCCGCCTCTCGCACCTCGAGCTGCTCGCGCCCAACGCCCGCCCGCTGCCCGACCGGTACGGCGGCCTGCGCGACGTCGAGCAGCGCTACCGCCAGCGGCACCTGGACCTGATGGTGAACCCCGAGGTCCGCGAGCGCTTCCTCGTCCGGAGCCGGGTCGTCACGGCCCTCCGTCGCTTCCTCGACGCGCGCGGCTTCGTGGAGGTCGAGACGCCGCTCCTGCAGCCGCTCTACGGCGGCGCCGCCGCGCGGCCGTTCGTGACCCACCACAACGCGCTCGACCGCGACCTCTACCTGCGGATCGCCTCGGAGCTCTACCTGAAGCGCCTGATCGTCGGCGGCCTGGAGCGCGTCTACGAGATCGGCCGGAACTTCCGCAACGAGGGCGTCTCGTTCAAGCACAACCCCGAGTTCACGGTGCTCGAGACGTACGAGGCCTACGCCGACCACGAGGACGTCATGCGCATGACGGAGGAGCTCGTCGCGGCCGCCGCCGCGGACGCGCTCGGCACCACGCGCGTCGCCGTCCGCGGCGGCGAGGTCGACCTCGCGCCGCCGTGGCGTCGGCTCCGGCTCGGGGCGGCGATCGGGGAGGCCTGCGGCGTCGACCCGACCGTCGGGCCGCGCGATCCCGAGGCGCTGCGCCGGGTGCTCGACGAGGCGGGGGTCGACCACTCGCGCGACCGCTCCTGGGCGCAGCTCGTCGACCACCTGCTCTCGCACTTCGTCGAGCCGCACATCGTCGAGCCGACGTTCCTCGTCGAGTACCCCGTCGAGCTCTCGCCGCTCGCCCGCCGCACGCGACACGACCCCGGTCTGACGGAACGCTTCGAGGCCTTCTGCGGGGGCATGGAGATCGCGAACGGCTTCTCGGAGCTGAACGACCCCGCCGACCAGCGGGCGCGCTTCGAGGAGCAGGCGACCGCCGGGCGGGGCGGCGACGAGACGGCCCACCCGGTCGACGAGGACTACCTCGCGGCCCTGGAGTACGGGCTGCCGCCGACCGGCGGCCTCGGCGTGGGCATCGACCGGCTCGTCATGCTGCTCACGGGCAGCGACTCGATCCGGGAGGTGGTCCTGTTCCCGGCGCTCCGCGAGAGCGTGGTCGGACGGGGCGAGGAGGCCGGAGAGGACGCCGCCGCCGAGCCGCCGCCGGCGTCGTCCTGAGGCCCCTCTCGGGCGACGCTCGGAAGCCGCGACGGGAAGAGTCTCGCGGGCCCCGGCGTTCTCCCCTCAGGTCCCCCTCAAGGGGGATGGAGCTGCTGCCGATGGTTGGCCAATGCCGCCGCCGGAGAGGCCCTTCGCACCCGGGGAACCGAACCCCTCGCGTGATAGCCTGAATGCTCCCCGCGTCCCTCGGGACGCGCGCTCCGTCGTCATCCCAAACAACCGCAGGCTCACCATCGTCATAGCTTCACATCTCCGGACCGTCGAACTCACCGAGAGCAGAAAGGAGGGCTGAAGGGTGTTCGAACGATTCACCGAACGCGCGCGCCAGGTGGTCGTCCTGGCGCAGGACGAAGCCCGCGCCCTCAAGCACAACTACATCGGCACGGAGCACATCCTTCTCGGCCTCCTGCGCGAGGAGGAGGGTCTCGCCGCCCGGGTCCTCGACTCGCTCGACATCACGGTCGAGGACGTCCGCGCCAACGTGGCCCGCATCGTCGGCCAGGGCGAGGAGGTCACGACGGGCCAGATCCCGTTCACGCCGCGCGCCAAGAAGGTCCTCGAGCTCGCGCTGCGCGAGGCGCTCTCGCTCGGCCACAACTACATCGGGACCGAGCACATCCTGCTCGGGCTCGTGCGCGAGAACGAGGGCGTCGCGGCCCGCATCCTCCTCGACTTCGACGCCGACGCGGAGAAGATCCGCAACGAGATCATCCGCATGCTGTCCGGCCCCGGCCGGCGCTCGCAGGGCCAGTCCTCGGGCGGGGCGCAGGGCGCCGCGGCCGGTGGCGACCCGAAGAAGAGCTCCAAGCTGCTCGACCAGTTCGGGCGCAATCTGACGAAGCTCGCCACCGAGGGTCGCCTCGACCCGGTGGTCGGCCGTCAGAAGGAGATCGAGCGGATGATGCAGATCCTCGTCCGCCGCATGAAGAACAACCCCGTCCTCATCGGCGAGCCCGGCGTCGGCAAGACCGCCGTCGTCGAGGGCCTGGCCCAGCGGATCTCGACCGGCGCCGTGCCCGACCTGCTCGCCGGCAAGCAGATCTACACGCTCGACCTGGCCGCCCTGGTCGCGGGCTCGAAGTACCGCGGCGAGTTCGAGGAGCGGCTCAAGAAGGTCATGAAGGAGATCGCCCAGCGCGGCGACATCATCCTGTTCATCGACGAGCTCCACAATCTCGTCGGCGCGGGTGCGGCGGAGGGCGCGATCGACGCGGCCTCGATCCTGAAGCCGGCTCTCGCCCGTGGCGAGCTCCAGACCGTCGGGGCCACCACGCTCGACGAGTACCGGAAGTACCTGGAGCGCGACTCGGCGCTCGAGCGCCGCTTCCAGCAGGTGCGCGTCGAGGAGCCGTCCGTCGAGGACACCATCCAGATCCTGCGCGGGCTGCGGGACCGCTACGAGGCCCATCACCGGATCCGCATCACGGACGAGGCGCTCGACGCCGCGGCCCGGCTGTCGGACCGCTACATCCAGGACCGGCACATGCCGGACAAGGCGATCGACCTGATCGACGAGGCCGCGTCGCGGATGCGGATCAAGACGATGTCCGCGCCGCCGCGCTACCGCGAGCTCGAGGACGAGATCGAGCAGGTGCGTCGCGACAAGGAAGCGGCCATCGAGGCGCAGGAGTTCGAGAAGGCCGCGAGCCTGCGCGACACCGAGCGCAAGCTGACGAACAAGAAGCGCGACCTCGAGGAGAGCTGGAAGCAGGAGGACGACGCCGAGCAGGCGTCGATCGCCGAGGAGGAGATCGCCGACATCGTCTCGATGTGGACCGGCATCCCCGTCTTCAAGCTCACGGAGGCCGAGTCGCAGAAGCTCATCCGCATGGAGGAGGAGCTGCACAAGCGGGTCATCGGGCAGGACGTCGCCATCGGCGCCGTCTCGAAGGCGATCCGGCGCTCGCGGGCCGGCATCAAGGACCCGAAGCGCCCGAGCGGCTCGTTCATCTTCCTCGGGCCGTCCGGCGTCGGCAAGACGGAGCTCGCCCGCACCCTGGCCGAGTTCCTGTTCGGCGACGAGGGCGCGATGATCCAGGTCGACATGTCGGAGTACATGGAGAAGCACGCCGTGTCCCGGCTCGTCGGCTCGCCTCCCGGCTACATCGGCTACGACGAGGGCGGCCAGCTCACGGAGGCCGTGCGGCGCAAGCCCTACA
>CADCWC010000442.1:13629-14154 GCA_902806305.1 uncultured Thermoleophilia bacterium
GAGATCGAGAAGGCCCATCCGGACGTGTTCAACATCCTCCTGCAGGTGCTGGAGGAGGGGAAGCTGACCGACTCGCAGGGCCGCAAGGTCGACTTCCGGAACACCATCGTGATCATGACGTCGAACATCGGCGCCGCCACGATCGCCAAGAACCAGACGCTCGGCTTCCAGACGTCGGAGGACGAGGGCGGTCTGTCGTACGACGAGATGAAGAACCGGATCATGGGCGAGCTCAAGAAGGTCTTCCGGCCTGAGCTCCTGAACCGGATCGAAGAGGTCATCGTCTTCCACAAGCTGACGAAGGACCAGATCAAGGCCATCGTCGACTTCATGCTGCGGCGTCTGCGCGAGCAGATGAAGGAGCACGAGGTGGCGATCGAGCTGACGGAGAACGCGAAGGACCTGCTCGTCGAGAAGGGCTACGACCCCGCGATGGGCGCCCGGCCGCTGCGCCGGGCGATCCAGCGGGTGCTCGAGGATCCGCTGGCCGACTTCGTCCTGGCCCGCTCGCTGGAGCCCGGCACG
>CADCWC010000443.1 GCA_902806305.1 uncultured Thermoleophilia bacterium
GGCGTCGAAGCCGTCGGGCAGCGGGTCGCCCGTGTCGATCACCGCCCACGTGCCCGCGTAGAGGTGGACCGGGGTCGAGTCGCTCGCGCCGAGCGTGTCGGCGGCGCGGACCGCCACGCCGTCCATGGCCGCTGCGTCGAACGGCGGCGAGCTTCGAGTCGCCACCACCGGCGCCGCCGTGACGCGGCCGAGCGCCTCGCTGAGCGGCAGCCGGACGGCCTCGACGCGGTCGGGGCAGCCGGCGGCCCGGCAGGCCTCGGCCCAGGCCTGCCGGGCCTCGTCCGGCGGTCGATCGCGCAGGAAGGGGCGGACGGCCAGGCCGCGGGCGCCGGGATCAGCCATGCGGTATCACCGCCACGAGGCTGCCTGCTTCGAGGCCGAGGGCGTCCTCGTCGACGAGCACGAAGCCGTCCGCGCGGCTCAGGAGGGAGAGCTGTGCCGACCGGCCGAAGAGCGGCTCGGCGCGCGGGAGGGCCTCGTCGTCGCCCTGATCGAGTCGCACCTGGACGGCGTCGAGCCGGCCCGCGGCCGACGGCACGGCGCGCGTCAGGCGCGCGGCGACGCGTCCCTCGGGCGGCGGCGCGGTGCAGCCCCCGACGAGCCGCACGAGCGGGACGCCGAGCAGCCGGAAGACGACGAGCGCCGACAGCGGGTGCCCCGGCAGTCCGATCAACGGCACGCCCGCAAGGTCCGCGAGCAGCGTCGGCTTGCCGGGCTTGACCGCCAACCCGTGACACCAGACGGTGCCGAGCTCGGCGACGACACCGGCCGTCGCGTCGCGGGCGCCGACCGACGATCCGGCCGAGACCACCACGACGTCGGCCTCCGCCAGCGCGGCCTCGAGGGCGGCCCGCAGGCGGGCGGGCTCGTCGGGCACGATCGGATGCGGGATCGGCTCGCCGCCGGCGCTCCGGACGAGGCCGGCCAGCGCGACCGTCGTGGCGTCACGCACCTGGCCGACGCGCAGCTCGGCCACGTCGGGCGGCAGGACCTCGTCGCCCGTGGAGATGATCGCGACGCGCGGCCTGCGGTGGACCGCGACGCGGGTCACGCCGGCGGCCGCCAAGAGCCCCAGGTCGGACGAGCGCAGCGGTCGGCCCGCCGGCACCAGGACGGCACCCGTCGCGACGTCCTCGTCGGCCCGCACCACGCCGTCCCCCGGCGCGACCGGACGCCCGACCTCGATCGTCCCCGGGAGGGCGACGTGAGCGTGCTCGAGCATGACGACGGCGTCCGCGCCGCCGGGCAGCGCCCCGCCGGTCGGGATCTCGACCGCGGCACCGGACGACACGACGACCTCCGACGCTCGGCCCATCTCCACCGCCCCGACGACGTCGAGGTAGCTCGGCACCCCGTCGGAGGCGCCGTAGGTGTCGGCCGCCCGCACCGCGTAGCCGTCGACGGTCGAGCGCGCGAAGCCGGGCAGGTCGTGCGGCGAGGGGACGTCCTCCACGGGCACGCGGCCATGGGCGTCGTCGAGGTGGACCGTCTCGGGGGCCGTGCGGCGCTCCGGCCGGAATCCGTCGCGCGCCTCGCGGACCGTTCGGACGGTGAGGAACTCGGTCGTCACGCGCAGCTGCCGCCGATGGGGCCGATGATCCGCACGCCGGTAGTGTGCCCGGCATGGAGGAGTCGCCGCGGGGATGAGGGCCTGGCGGGAGCTGCACCTCGAGAGCGAGACGCTGGCGCTCACGCTGCTGCCCGACAAGGGCGCCGAGATCGTGTCGCTCGTCGACCGGCGGACCGGTGCCGAGCTGCTGGCCCGGCTCCGACCGACCCCGCCGGACGACGGCTCCCTGCGGGCCGAGGGCACCGACTTCGACCGTTGGTACGCGGGGGGCTGGCAGGAGCTGCTGCCGAACGCCGGTGACGCCTGCGTCGTCGACGGCGTGGCGCACGCCTTCCACGGCGAGTCGTGGGCGCGGCCCTGGGCGGTGCGATCCGCGAGCGCGACGGAGGCGACGTTCGCGGTGACCCTCACCTCCGCGCCGCTCCGGGTCACCAAGCGCCTGCGCCTGGCCGACGACGCCGCCCGGCTCGAGCTCGAGGAGACGCTCGAGCACATCGGCACGGCGCCGCTCGACGTGCTCTGGGGCCAGCACCCGGCGTTCGGCCCGCCCCTCGTCGGCGCGGGCGCCCGGGTCACCGTGCCGGCCTGTCGCGTCACGGTCGTGGCCGTCGACGGTCGATCGAGGCTCGCCCCGTCCGAGGGGCGCTGGCCGCTCGTGCCGGATCGTCGCGGCGCGCCGATCGACATCTCACGGGTGTCGGGTCGCGAGGCCCGCACCCACGACCTCGCCCTCCTCCACGACCTCGAGGACGGCTGGTACCGGCTGGAGCGGCCCGAGGCCGACCTCGGCGTGCTCGTGACCTTCGACGCGACGCTGTTCACCTGGCTCTGGATGTGGCAGCTCTACGGCGACGCGGACGACGAGCCGTTCCGCGACGGCTACTGCCTGGCGCTCGAACCGTTCACCGGCCCGCCCGGCCTCGCCGCCGCGCGGGCGGCCGGGGAGGTCCTCCGCCTCGAGCCCGGCGAGCGTCGTTCCACCAGGTTCAGCCTCGAGGCCTACCGCCCGAGCGCGGAGGCTTGACAACCAGTTTGCTATAGCGTCTACTCACGCCATGCAGCGGCCGACAGAGCGCGTCGCCCTGGTCACGGGCGCCGCGAACGGCATCGGCGCGGCGGTGGCCGAGCGACTCGAGCAGGACGGGTTCACCGTGGTCGCGCTCGACGTCGAACCGTCGCCCCGTCCCCGCGCACTCGTGCAGGACGTGAGCGCGATCGACGGGCACGACGCGCTCGTGGAGGACGTCGAGGGGACGCACGGCCCGCTCGCGGCGCTCGTCAACGTGGCGGGGATCTTCATCGCCGAGCCGGTCGAGCGGCTGACGGTCGAGAGCTACCGGCGGCAGCTCGGCGTCATGCTGGACGGACCGATCTTCCTGGCCCGCGCGGCGGGCGTGCGGATGGCGGGGCGCGGCAGCGGTCGCATCGTCAACGTGACGTCGGTCCACGCCTCGAACAGCGAGGCGTCGTCGATCAGCTACGACGCCGCCAAGGCCGGCCTCGAGGCCGCCACGCGGACGCTCGCGATCGAGCTCGGACCGTTCGGGGTGCTCGTCAACAGCGTCGCCCCGGGCTTCGTGCGGACGCGGATGAGCGTCGTCGACGGACAGGACGAGCTCGCCGGCGACTGGTTCCGCACCCGCTACGTGGAGGGCGGCCTCCTGCCGCTCCGCAGGCCGGCAGAGCCCGCCGAGGTCGCGGCCACCGTCGCGCATCTCGTGTCGGACGACAACACCTACGTGACCGGTGCGCGCCTCGTCGTGGACGGCGGCCTGACGGTGACCTTCTGATGGCGGAACCTCGGACGGCCGCGTTCCTCGAGCACGCCGAGGCGGACGTGCTGGTCAGCGCCGATCCGGGTCTCGTGCGCCTGTTGACCGGCCACGCGGCCGACGTCGAGACCGGCCCGTCGCCGTTCGCCCTGCCCCCGGTCGTCGTCGCGGGCGGCGCCGGCACCGTGCTCGTGTGCAGCGACGACGAGGCGCCCGAGACGGGCGACGTGGAGGCCTACCCCGGCTTCACGACCGGCCCGCTCGACCCGGCGGGGCACGCCGCCGCTGCGCTCCGCCGGGCCGTCGACCGCCTCGGACCGCAACGGATCGTCGTGGACGACAGCTCGCTGCCGGCCGTGCTCGCGGCGGCGCTGCCCGCCGGCACGCGGCCCGCGCCCGACGCGCTCGCCCTGCTCGGCGCCACGAAGACGCCCGA
>CADCWC010000444.1 GCA_902806305.1 uncultured Thermoleophilia bacterium
GCCGGGCGGCCGGCCGGAGGCGGTAGTAGCGGCCGCGGAAGGGCACGACGCGCGGACCGGCCGGCGCGCCCGTCATCTGCGCCAGCCGGTCGGCGTGGAGGCCCCCGCACGTGAGCACGAAGCCCGCGTCGACCGGACCTCGCGCCGTCAGCACCCGGACGCCGCCCCGTCCGGGCCGCATCCCCTCCACGCGGGCGGCGTAGCGGACGTCGCCGCCCCGCCGCACGATGTCGCGCTCGAGCGCGACGCAGACGCCGACGTAGTCGACGATGCCGGCGCCCGGCGCCCACAGCGCCGAGAGTCCGACGGCGGCGGGCTCGACCGCGCGCAGGGCCGAGGCGTCGATCCGCTCGAGCCCCTCGACGCCGTTCAGCCGGCCGCGCCGCTCGAGCTCGTCGAGGCGCGGCAGCTCCGCCTCCGCGACGGCCACGATCACCTTGCCGCAGCGCTCGTGCCGGACGCCGTGCTCGTCGCAGAAGGCGACCAGGAGCCGGCGGCCCTCGACGCACAGCCGGGCCTTGCGCGAGCCGGGCGCGTAGTAGATGCCGCTGTGGACGACGCCGCTCGAGCGCCCCGACTGATGGCGGGCCGGGCCGTCCTCCTTCTCCACCACGACGATCCGGGACCCGGGGGCACGCAGCAGGAGGTCGCGAGCGGTCGCGAGCCCGAGCAGGCCGGCGCCGACCACGACGACGTCGGCAGCGGCGGCGGCGGGCGTCACGGCGGGCCGCTCAGTCGCCCGCCGCGTCGGCGGCCTCGAGCCAGCCCTCCTCGAGCCGCTCCCGCTCGGCGGCGAGCGCGCGGAGCTCCCGGTCGAGCGTCGCGACCCGGCCGTAGTCGGTGGCGTGCCGGGCCATCGCCTCGTGGACCTCGGCGGATCGCCGCTCGACGCGGTGGAGCTCCCGCTCCAGGCGCTGGACCTCCTTGCGGGCCTGCCGCACCGCCGCGCCGCGAGGCACGGCCTCCGGCGCCGCCCGCGGCGGCGCCGGAGCCACCACGTCCGCCACGGGGGCGGAACGACGGAGCTCGAGGTACTGGTCCACGCCGCCCGGCAGGTGCCGGATCCGGCCGTCGCCGAGGAGGCCGTGCACGTCGTCGCACGTGCGCTCCAGGAAGAAGCGGTCGTGGCTGACGACGACGAGGCTCCCGGCCCAGCCGTCGAGCAGGTCCTCGAGCGCGGTCAACGTGTCGATGTCGAGGTCGTTCGTCGGCTCGTCGAGCAGCAGCACGTTCGGCTCGTCCATCAGGAGCCGCATCAGCTGCAGTCGCCGCCGCTCGCCGCCGGACAGGTCGCGGACGTAGGCGTGGGCCCTCGGACCGACGAAGCCGAACCGCTCGGCCAGCTGGCCCGCGGTCAGCTCGCGGCCGCCGCCCAGGTCGATCCGGACGCGGACCTGCCGGAGCGCCTCGAGCACGCGCAGCGCGGGGTCGAGCTCCTCGACGTCCTGCGAGAGCGACGCCACCCGGACCGTCGTGCCGACGCGGACGGTGCCCTCCGTCGGGGCGAGCCGACCGAGCAGGAGGCGCAGGAACGTCGTCTTCCCGGCGCCGTTGACGCCGACCACGCCGACCCGGTCGCCGGGACCGAGCCGCCACGTCACGCGGCGCAGGAGCACCCGCCCGCCGATCTCGGCGGTCACCCCCTCGACGTCGTACACCGACCGCCCCAGCCGCGCGCTCGCGAAGCGCAGCAGCTCCGCCCGGTTCCGCAGCTCCGGCTCGTCGGCGATCAGCTGGTTGGCGGCCTCGATCCGGAAGCGCGGCTTCGCCGTTCGGGCCGGCGGCCCGCGCCGCAGCCAGGCGAGCTCCTTGCGCAGCAGGTTGCGGCGCCGCTCGGCCGTCGCCGCGGCCTGGCGCTCCCGCTCGGCCCGGGCCAGGACCCAGGCCGCGTAGCCGCCCTCGTAGGCGTGGACCGTGCCCTCGTCGACCTCCCAGGTGCTCGAGACGACGGCGTCGAGGAACCAGCGGTCGTGCGTCACCACGACGAGCGAGCCGCGGCGGGCGGCCAGATGACGGGCCAGCCAGTCGACGCCCTCGACGTCGAGGTGGTTCGTGGGCTCGTCGAGCAGGAGCAGCCCCGGGGCGTCGAGCAGCAGGCGGGCGAGCGCGAGCCGTCGGCGCTCGCCGCCCGAGAGCGGCCCGACGGGCGTGTCGAGCCCCTGCGGGAAGCGCGTCAGCTCGACGCCGCCGAGCAGGCCGTCGAGCACGTCGCGGATGCGGCGGTCGCCCTGCCACTCGTGGTCGGCCCGCCCGCCGATCACGAGCTGCCGGATCGTCTGGTCCGGCTCGAGCTCGTCCGCCTGGTCGAGCAGCCCGACGGTCAGCCCCTGCCGGTGGGTGACCGTGCCCGCGTCGGGCTCCGCGCGACGGGCGAGCAGGCGCAGCAGCGTCGACTTGCCGCCGCCGTTCCGACCGACGACGCCGATCCGGTCGCCGTCGGCCACGCCGAGCGACACGCCGTCGAGGAGGACGCGGCCGGCGTAGGCCTGGCGCACGCCCTCGGCGCTGACCAGGTTGCGGGGCGGGACGGCCACGGCTTCATGGTCGCCGAGCGCCCGGCCGTCCTGCGCCGACGGGCGCCGGGCGGTCAGCGGACCCGCTCGACCTCGTAGCCGCGGGCCGCCAGCAGGTCGAGCACGGCGCGGCGGTGGTCCGCGTCGCGCGTCTCGATCGTCAGCTCCACCTCCGTCTCGGTCACGAAGATGTCGACGCCCTCGCGGTGGTGGTTGACGTCGATGATGTTCACCCGGTCCTCGGCGAGCAGTCCGAGCAGCCGCATCAGGGACCCCGGCCGGTCGAGGATGCGGGTCCGCACGACCATGTAGCGGCCCGCGACCGTCAGGCCGCGGCGGATGACGGACTGGATCAGCGGCAGGTCGATGTTGCCGCCCGAGAGCACGACGACGACCCGCTTGCCCTCCACGTCCCTGAGGTGCCCCTGGAGGAGGGCAGCGGCACCGACCGCACCGGCGCCCTCCACGAGTTGCTTCTGGCGCTCCAGGAGCAGGGCGATCGCCGCCGTGATCTCCTCGTCGGTCACCGAGACCAGCTCGTCGACGTGCTCCTGCACGAGCGGGAACGTGAGCGTGCCGGGGCGCTTGACCGCGATGCCGTCCGCGATCGTGACGGCCCGCTCGGCGGTCTGGATGATCCCCGCGCCCCGGGAGCTCAGCATCGGCGCACACCCGACGGCCTGCACGCCCACCACCCGCACGCCCGGCAGGAGCGCCTTCAGGGCGATCGCCGAGCCGGCCAGCAGGCCGCCGCCCCCGCAGGGGATGACGACCACGTCGGCGTCGGGCACCTGCTCGGCCAGCTCGAGCCCGAGGGTGCCCTGCCCGGCGATCACGAGCTCGTCGTCGAAGGCCGAGACGAACGTGGCCCCGGTCTCGAGCACCCGCTGCCGCGCCGCGGTCTGGGCGTCGTCGAAGCTGACGCCGGTGAATTCGACGCGGGCGCCGTAGCCTCGCGTGGCCTCGACCTTCGCCATCGACGCGTCGGTCGGCATGAAGATCGTCACGGGCACCTCGAGCATCCGCGCGGCCAGCGCGACGCCCTGCGCGTGGTTGCCCGCGGACGCCGCGACGACCCCGCGCCGGCGCTGCTCGGGCGTCATCGCGGCGATGCGGTTGTAGGCGCCGCGGATCTTGAACGAGCCCGTGCGCTGGAGGTTCTCGGCCTTCAGCGTGACGTGGGCGCCGGTGGCGTCGGACACGAGCCGGCTCGAGAACACCGGCGTCCGCCGCGCGACGCCCGCGATCGTTGCCGCGG
>CADCWC010000445.1 GCA_902806305.1 uncultured Thermoleophilia bacterium
GTCGGCGACGCGTTCTCGGCGGCGAACCGGCCCTCGTGAGCCGAGCAGACCGCGGGCATCTGGGCGCCCGACGTCCGCTACATCGACGGCCGGTACGTCATGTACTTCGGCGTCACCGACACGACCCTCTTCCCCGGTGGGAACGACAGCGCCATCGGCGTCGCCACCGCGCCCACCGCGGCGGGCCCGTGGACGGTCCAGAACGGCCCGGTGGTCGGCCCTCGGCCGAACGGCAACGGGCAGGACGGCAACTTCTTCTGGACGTTCGACTCGACCGGATTCACCGACGTCGACGGCAAGCACTACCTGTACTACGGCTCCTACTACGGCGGCATCTGGGTCACCGAGCTCACCTCGGACGGCCTCCGGGCCGAGTCCGACCCGGACACGATGGTGGCCATCGACAACCGCTACGAGGCGGCGTACGTCATCCGTCGTGACGGCTGGATCTACCTGTTCGGCTCGTCGGCGAACTGCTGCGCCGGGCCGACCACGGGCTACAGCGTCTACGTCGGTCGCTCGCGGAGCCCGCGGGGCCCGTTCCTCGATCGTGAGGGTCAGTCGATGACGGAGTCCCGCGTCGGCGGCACGATCGTCGTGACGCCGAACGGCAACAAGTGGGTCGGTCCCGGTCACAACGCGATCGTCACCGACCTGGCCGGACAGGACTGGTTCGTGTACCACGCGATCGACCGCAACGACCCGTACCTCGACGAGCCGTTCGGCATCAACGAGCGGCCCATGCTGCTCGACCGGCTCGACTGGATCGACGGCTGGCCGACGGTCCGCAAGGGCTACTGGGCCTCCTAGGAGACGGAGGTCGGACCCGTCACCACGCCGCTCGTCGGGGACTCCTTCAACAGCGGGACGTCGCTCGGCCGGAGCTGGAGGCAGGACGGCGCCTGGAGGCTCGTGCGCTCCGACGAGGACGCCCGCGGGTTCGCCCGGCAGCAGGCCAACGCGTGCAACAAGCCGCGCCTGATGATCGCCGGCGGGTCGCTGCCCGCCGACGTGCGGGTCGAGGCGGACATCCGCCTGGCCGCGGGCGCGTCGGGAGGCGTCGTGGTGCGCTACCGCGATGACCGCAACTACGCGGTCGCGCGGCTCGACTCGCGAACGCGCTCCGTCGTGGTCGAGGCGATCGTGAACGGCGTGCGGACGCAGCTCGCGGCCCAGCCCCTCGCGGCCGACTTCCCGTTCTCCGTCTGGCACAACGTGGCGGTCGAGGTCCGGGGCCGGACGATGACCGTCGAGGTGACCGACGCCCGCCTGAACGACCCGTACGCGGTCGTCACCGTGACGCTGCCGACCGCCCTCTCGTCCGGCGGAGCCGGCGTCGAGGCGACCTGCAGCCGTGTCGACGCCGACAACTTCAGTGCGGCGGCGCTCTACACGCCGCGGACCGGGCGCGCGCCCGTGCCGACGCTCGGCAGCCTGAGCTTCACCGACGAGTTCAACGACTCGACGCCGGAGAACAACGGCTGGGCGTGGATCCGCCGGGACCCGGCCGCCACCGAGACCGGCGGCTTCCTCCGCTGGCCTGTCCAGCGGGCCGACCTGACCGGTCCCGAGCGGAACCGCGAGGGACAGATCGTCAGCAACAACGCGGCGATCCTCTACCGGGACGTGCCGAGCGACCAGAACTACGTCGCCGAGACGAAGTGCACGATCGACCTCGGCGTGAACGACATCAAGAACTACCAGCAGTGCGGGATCATCGCCTACGAGAACGATGACCTGTTCGCCCGGCTCAGCCACGTCGCGATCTGGAACACGCGGCAGACCGAGTTCGGCAAGGAGCAGCCCTACGCCGGCGGTCTCTCCTACGGCGGCATGCTGATCGGCCCGCCGGCCGAGACGACGTGGCTGCGCATCGCCCACCGCGTCGATCCGGACAACGGCGAGCACGAGTACCGGGCGGGCACGAGCCGCGACGGCACGTCGTGGATCTGGGGCGGCGTCTGGACGCTTCCCGCAGGCACAGACCCGGACATCGGCCTGATCTCCCACGCTTGGCAGGAAGGCCCGCAGGCGACCTCGCAGTTCGACTACTTCAAGCTCTACACCGGCGGCACGTGGGGCAACTGGCCCGGCGAGTGAGCTGACCCAGGACGTCGGGCGTGACCGCGCCCCCCACCCCGATCTCGGGGTGGGGGGCGCACGCGTCTTCAGCCTGCGTCGGTCGTGCGCCAGCGACGGGCCACGACGAAGCGGTCGCCGTCCCAGCGGAACCGCCGGTTCTCGTAGCCGCCCGTCGGACAGCAGCCCGGGTCCCGCTCCCGGTAGACCGGGTACTGCTCCCAGATCTCGCTCCGTCCGGTCAGCCGGATCCGAAAGTGCTGCCCGTCGGGCCGGAGCAGAACGAGGCGTCGCCGGGCACCGACCGTCCGGAAGACGGCCCAGCCCATGACGCCCGCCGTGCCCCCACCACTGACGGTGACCGTCATGTCGTCGACGCCGTCGCGTGTGACGTCCCGGCACCAGAGCTGCGCGATCAGGGCGAATGGTCCGTCGAGCGTGGCCCGAAGCGCCGCCGCCGCCGGCGTCGTGCGGATGGCCTGGCGGGCCGCCTTCATGCTGCAGGTGGGAGAGCCCTCGGCGGCGGCGGGAGCCGCCAGGGCGGTCAGGCCGAGCAGCGCGGCCACGGCAACCGGGCGAGCGGTCGACACGGCGCCAACTGTAGGCGGCCGCGCCGCGGAGCGCACGTCGAGCATGCCGTCACGCGGGCGTCGGATAACAGACGCTCATGCGACCGATCGAATTCCATTATCCTGCCCGCGACGACGGGCGGGCAGACGACGGCCCGTGAAGCGGCTTTGAGGAGACGACGATGGGCACGAACGGCGACTACGCCAAACCGCAGGTCCTGGTGACCACCGAGTGGGTCGCAGGTCACCGGTCCGACCCCGGCCTGGTGGTCGCCGAGGTCGACGAGAACACGGCGCTCTACACCGAGGGGCACATCCCCGGTGCCGTCCGCCTCCACTGGCGCGACGACCTCCAGGACCCGGTGGTGCGCGACGTCATCGACAAGGCGGCGTTCGAGCAGCTGCTCGGCGGGCTCGGGGTCGGCAACGACACGACGGTGATCCTGTACGGCGACAAGAACAACTGGTTCGCCGCCTACGCGTACTGGTACCTCAAGCTGTACGGGCACGCGGACGTCCGGATCATGGACGGTGGCAGGCAGAAGTGGATCGACGAGGGGCGGGAGCTGACGACCGACGTCCCGACGCCCGAGCCGACGACGTACACGGCGCAGGAGCTCGACGAGTCGCTGCGCGCGCGCCGCGAGGACGTGCTGCGCATCGTCGAGACGGGCGCCGAGCATCTCGTCGACGTGCGTTCCCCGCAGGAGTACTCGGGCGAACTGATCGCCATGCCCGGCTACGAGCAGGAGGGCGCGCAGCGCGGCGGGCACATCCCGGGCGCCAAGTCGATCCCGTGGGCCAAGGCGGTGCAGGAGGACGGCACGTTCAAGCCGGCCGCGGAGCTGCGCGACCTCTACGCCGCACAGGGGGTCGACACCTCGAAGCCGACGACGGCGTACTGCCGCATCGGCGAGCGCTCCAGCCACACCTGGTTCGTGCTCCGCGAGCTGCTCGGCTGGGACGGCGTCCGGAACTACGACGGCTCCTGGACGGAGTGGGGCAACCTCGTCGACGTCCCGATCGAGAAGGGCGCCTGACGCCTCGAGCTCGACCGGGCGGCTTCTGCCTCAGCCGCGGAAGCCGCCCGTCGAGTCGATGACCTGCCCCGTCACCCAGGCC
>CADCWC010000446.1 GCA_902806305.1 uncultured Thermoleophilia bacterium
GGGGGCGCGACTAGCCGCGGCGCCAAGTCCGTGACGCGCACCTCCCGGGCGGCCGCCGGGGAGCGGTCGCCGGCGAGCCGCAGGGTCAGCGCGTGGTGCCCCGGCGTCATGCGGCCCAGCCCGACGGTCCGCCGGATCGGCTCCTCGGCGAGGGCGAGGACGTCCGTCGCGTAGCGGCCGTCGACGGCGATCGCGACGACGGCCGACTCCGCCCCGGGTCGGGACCAGTCGATCCCGGGCGCCGACAGCGTGAGGTCGAGCACGAGCTCGGCGACCGCCTCGGCCGAGACGTCCAGGACCGCGGCCGGAACGTCGCGCCGCAGGACGATGTCGTCACGCCGGGACATCGGCCGACGAGGTCGCTGCGTGGCCGGCCCGGACCGTGACGGCACCCGTGCCGAACACCCGCGCGAGTCGCCCGAGCTCGTCGCCGATCCGCCTGTCGTCCGGAGCGTCGAGCGGCGCGACGACCGACCGGACGCGATCGAGGAGCGGTCGGAGCGGCGGCGCCGGCGCGCGATCCGTGGCCCAGAGCGCCTGGCTCGAGCCGGCCGCGAGCAGCGCCAGGGCCCCGTCGAGGCAGTCGGCGGCGGTGCGCTGCTTGCGGTAGGCGGTGAACGTCGGCACGGCGACGTCGTTCTGGGCGTCGGCCAGACCCGGCGGCAGAAGCGTCGCCGTGGCGGCCGCGCGCGCGTCGTCAAGGTAGCTGCCGGTGACCCAGCCGAGCAGATTCGTCCGGCCGCCGCCGCCGTCGGGCCGTTCCAGGAGCGGCGGCAGGTGGCCCGCCGACGCGCCGACGTGCATCGCCGTCACCTGGCGTTCGGCGAGGAAGACCAGGTCGGCCCACGCGGCCGCGAGCGCGCTCAGCGCCGGGTAGACCATGCCGTTGTGGTACCCGCCGGTCGAGATCACGCGACCGAGCGGGTGGTCGTCGTCCGGCGGCAGGTAGGCCGGGTTGTCCGTGACCGAGCGGAGCGAGACGGACGCGGCGTGCTCGACCGCCGCGACCGCGCGGTGGGCCTGCCCGAGCACGCGGGGCAGGATCCGGTAGCTGACGGGCGCCTGGTGGGTCAGGCGGTCGGCGCCGGACGCGCCCGCCAGATGACCCCGCAGCCCGCGCAGCGCGGCGACCTCGTGCTCATCCTCCCAGAGTGCCTCGAGCGCCGCGTCGTAGGCCTCGAGCGGCGCGCGGAACGCCTCGACCGACAGCGCGAACACCTGCTCCGCCGAGCTCAGGCGATCGCGCGCCGAGATCGCGGCGTCCGCCGCGAGGGCCGCGGCAGCCGGCGAGCCGTTGACGACGGCCATCGTCTCGCCCTCCTCGAAGTCGCCGTCGACGGCGCTCAGCACCGGCAGCAGCGTGAGCACCTCGCCCGGGCCGACCTGGCCGCCGAGCGGCAGGACGGGCAGCGGGCCGTCGAGCAGCGCGGCGATCCGTTCGGCGATGACGGGTCGCGCCTTGGCGTGCCCCTCGACGAAGTTCGCCAGCCGCGCGAAGACGATCCCGCGGACGACGTGCTCCTCGAGCGCACCGCCGCCGCCGAAGTTGACGTTCGGGTGTCGTCTCGCCGCGCGCGCGTAGCCCCGTTGCTCGGCGGGCGGCAGCGCGCGTCCGACCTCGATCCCCGGCCGCGTCGTGGTCCCGTAGATGAACGCCGTGCGATCCGAGTCGAGCAGCGCCATGAACGACGCCCGTGCCGACTCCATCGCCTGCCGTGCCTGGGGTCCGATCCGGACGCCCTCGCCCCCCCGTGTGACGCGGCGGAACGCCTCGAGCGTGAAGTCCTGCCGGCTGTCGACGACGACGGTCATTCGGCGCCTGACGTTACCGGGTCGCACGCCGCCGCCTTCCTCTTGGCCGCCCCGGATCGCACGTAGGTAGACGGCGGTCGGAAGATGCGTAGCCCCGACCGATGACGGCCACGAGGCCGGCTCCTACCGTCGACCGTGCCCAGTCCACCCGAGCAGGTCAGGAGGAACCGAATGAGCAGGAGCCCCGGCTCGTCGGCCATGCGCCGACGGTCGAGAACGCGATCCGGGCCGACGCGCGCGTCGCGCGACGAGCGACACGCCCGTTCGCGACCGCACGCACGACCCCACCGTCGCAGCACGCGGCGACCGATGCCGATCAACGAAGGAGCGACCATGCCTGGACGTCTCAACCGATACCGCGGGTGGCTCGCGCTCCTCGCGAGTGCCGCCGTCCTGGCGGTCGCGGCTGCCGCCGGCCTCGACGGGCCGGGTGGTGTCGCCCCCGCCGTGGCACTCGAGCGGGGGAGTCCTGCCGCGGCGCCGAGCGTGGTGCGGACGGGCCACGGGACCACCGACGCCGACATCGACGCGGTGCCGGGCCTCCGAGCGCAGCTCGACCGGCAGGCCGAGGCGGCCGGGTCGAGAGCGCGGCGCACGCGCGCCGGCCACGGGACGACGGACGCGGACATCGACGCGGTGCCGGGCCTCCGGGCGCAGCTCGCGCGGCAGGCCGCGAGCGCACCGGTCACGTCATCCGACGACGGTCCGGACGGAGGCGACGCCGTGATCGACACCCGCGGTGCGGTCGGCCTGGCCGCCGTCGTCGCGCTGGGCTGCCTGGTGGCGAGCCGGCTCCGCCGCCGTGACGGCTACAGCCACGGCATCGGCTGACACGCCGGGCGGTGCAAGGGTCCGGGGCGTCGCCGCGACGGCACGAGGCCGACGGCGGCGCCCCGCCACCACTCCCGACATCCCGTCCACCGGCGTCGCGGGCGGTCGACGGGGCGGAACGACCAACCACGGAGCATCCCGCTCCGAGCGGTACGCTCCCGTGAATGTCGACCGACGACCTCGACGGGCACGTCGTGCGGGCGACGACGCCCACATCGGAGGGCCTCCTCGGGCTCCTGATCGAGAGCGTCACCGACTACGCCATCTTCCTGCTGGACCCGGACGGGCACGTCGCATCGTGGAACGCAGGCGCCCGGCGGCTCAAGGGCTACCGGGCCGAGGAGATCATCGGGACCCACTACTCCCGGTTCTATCCGGACGAGGACGTCCGCGGCGGAAAGCCCGAGCGGCAACTGGCGCGCGCCGCGGCCGACGGTCGCGTCGAGGACGAGGGCTGGCGCATCCGGAAGGACGGCGTCGCGTTCTGGGCGAACGTGGTCATCACGGCGCTGCGTGACGAGACCGGGACGCTCCTCGGCTTCGGCAAGGTGACGCGGGACCTCACCGAGCGGCGGGCGGCCGAGCGCTCCCTCACGCTCAGCGAGGAGCGCCTGCGGCTGATGGTCGAGAACGTCGTCGACTACGCCATCTTCATGCTCGACCCCACCGGCCACGTGGCGACGTGGAACGCCGGCGCGCGCCGCCTCAAGGGGTACGCGTCCGGAGAGATCATCGGCAGCCACTTCTCGCGCTTCTACCCTCAGGCCGACATCGAGGCCGGCAAGCCGGACGCCGAGCTCCGCGAGGCCGTGGCCGTGGGGCGCGTCGAGGACGAGGGCTGGCGCGTGCGGAAGGACGGCTCGCGGTTCTGGGCCAACGTCGTCATCACCGCCCTGCGCGACGACGACGGTCGGCTGCGCGGCTTCGCGAAGGTCACCCGAGATCTCACGGAGCGGCGACGGGCGGAGGAGGCGCTGGCGGAGAGCCTGCGCCTCGAGCAGGCGGCGGCCGACCGGCTGCGCGAGCTCGACCGCACCAAGAACGAGTTCGTGGCGATGGTCGCCCACGACCTGCGATCACCGATCAGGGTGGTCACCGGCTACGTGCAGCTCCTGCTCTCGCGGTGG
>CADCWC010000447.1 GCA_902806305.1 uncultured Thermoleophilia bacterium
ACGATCGGGTCCCTGCCGCCGGTGCGTGACACCGACGGGACGACCGGCCCGGCCGGCGCTATACTCGGCGCGTCCGGCTCGCCGGGCGTGCGGACGTAGCTCAGTTGGCAGAGCGCGAGCTTCCCAAGCTTGAGGTCGCGGGTTCGACCCCCGTCGTCCGCTCTCCGGGGACCCCCGGCAGAGCGCGGGTTGCTCCTCGAGGCGGTCGTCCAGGACGCAGTCACCGACCCCCGAGCACGAATCCTTCGAGGCAGCTAAATCGGCGCTCGTCGTCGTCGTCGCGGGTGGGGCTCACGGTTATCCCCGATGGCCTCCGTCCGAGGCTTGCGGTCGAGCGGCGGCGCGGCGACGACGGGAAACGAGGCGAGAGGCTCGCGGCGGCGCCTCCGACGCCGACCGTTACTCACAAGCACTAGCATCGGCCGATGAACCGCCTCGTGCTTGCGCTGACGCGTTCATCTTCGTGTTGCCGCCTCGCCGCGAACGGCCGGCCGTCGGCCGCGATCGGGTCGGCGGCGGCGGCGGGATCCGGAAACCAACCCCGCCGGAAGAGGAAACGGCCGAGGCGGAAGTCGGCATGACGCCCAGCCAGGTGCTCGACGCGATCGACGGCGAGCCCCCAAGCTTCGAGGAAGAGCGATCGAGATACCTCCTGCCGGAGCGAGGTCCGTGGGCGTCGATCGACGTCTCCCGGGGTTGGGGCGGGCGCCTGTGAGCGAGCCGAGGCAGATGCTGCTGGAGCGGGCCGGCCGAGGGTGAAGGCATCGGACCCGCAACGGGGCGCGAACGAAGGGCGCCTGGCCGGACACGTGGCGCTCGTGACAGGCGCCGGCCGTGGATTGGGCCGCGAGGTAGCCGTGCGTCTCGCGGGAGCCGGCGCGGCCGTGGCTATGGCCGCCCGCACCGCCGACGAACTGGCCACCACGGCCGACGCCGTCACGGCCGCCGGTGGCCGGTCGTTGCCCTTTGCGATCGACGTCAGCGACGGCGACGCCGTCCGGAAGATGGTCACGGACGTTGGGCGCCGGCTCGGCCCGGTCGACGTGCTGGTCGCCAACGCCGCAGTCGTCTCGCCACTCGGGCCGGCGTGGGAGACCGATCCGGGGGAGTGGTGGCGGACGCTGGAGATCAACCTCCGTGGCGTCTTCCTGTGCGCCCACGCGGTGCTACCTGCCATGACGACGCGGACGCGCGGCCGGATCGTCAACGTGGTCAGCCAGGCCGGGATCTACGCCGGCCCGTTCGGCTCGGCGTACTCCACCAGCAAGGCCGCCGTGATCCGGCTCTCCGAGGTGCTCGCCCTCGAGGCCGGCCCGCATGGCGTCTCCGTGTTCGCGATGGAGCCCGGCTGGATGACCACGGCGATGACCGACTACCTCGTCAACTCCGACGCGGGCCAACGCTGGATACCGCGGGCGGCCGAGTATGGAAGACGCGCCCACGTCCCGATCCAGCGGTCCGCCGATCTCGTGCTCGAGTTGGCCTCAGGCCGCGCCGACGCTCTGAGCGGCCGCTACCTGACCGTCTTCGACGACCTCGACGCCCTCGTCAGCCGTGCCGAGCAGATTCGGGAGGACGACCTTCATGTGATGCGGCTTCGGACGTAGGCGTCGCGGCCTGCGATCAGGGAGCGCGCCCTGCAGGGCGCCGTCGAGCGCGCCGGCCGGCGCTGCGCCGTGCTCGTGATCGCCCACCGGCTGTCGACCGTCGTCCGCGCCGGCCAGATCGTCGTGCTCGACGCCGGTCAGGTGCGCGCCGTCGGCACGCACGCGGAGCTGCTCGAGCGGGACGCCCTCTACGGCGAGCTCGCCGCCACGCAGCTCGTCGCCGCCGGCTGACTCCCCCGCCGCCGGTCCGCCGTGCGGGTCGTCGCGCCGTGCGCCATGCTCCCCCCACACCGAAGAGGACGGGAGACGCGCGTGACGACGGAGGAGCACGACGAGCAGCCGGAGAACGTCCGCGACGACAGCACGGCGGCGGCCGCGCCCGAGTCGGCCCCCACCGAGCCGCCGGCCGGCGACACGACCCCCGAGCGCACCGACGCGATGGCCGCGGAGCGCCCGCAGACCTCGCGGGCCGAGGCCGACTTCGGACGCACGGACGGCGCGGCCTGACGCCCGTCGGGCGCACGGCCGCGGCCGTTTCCACGGCGAAGGACCGGGGAACAGCAGGTCTGAACCCCACAGGAGGAGACGAGATGTCCAACGTCGAGGAGTCCATCGACGTCGCCGTGCCGGTCCGGACCGCCTACAACCAGTGGACCCAGTTCGAGGAGTTCCCGCGGTTCATGGAGGGCGTCGAGCGGATCGACCAGCGGGGGGACACGCACCTGCACTGGGTGGTCTCGATCGCCGGGAAGACGACGGAGTGGGACGCCGAGATCACGGAGCAGCATCCGGATCACCGCATCGCGTGGAAGAGCACCGACGGCAAGCCGAACGCGGGCGTCGTCACGTTCCATCAGCTGACGCCGGACACCACGCGGATCATGGTGCAGATGGACTACGACACCGAGGGCGTCGTGGAGACCGTCGGTGACGCGCTCGGCTTCGCCAAGCGGCGGCTGACGGGCGACCTCGGGCGCTTCAAGGAGCTGATCGAAGGCCGCGGCGTCGAGTCGGGCGCCTGGCGTGGTGAGGTCGAGAACGCGGCCGACCAGGGGCACATCCCGACTGGCACCACGGCGACGGGTGCGGGCGCGAGCACGGAGGAGAGCTCGGGCGGTGGTCCGTCGACGAAGGCGATCCTCGGCGGTGCGGCCGCCGTCGCGGCAGGCGTGGCCGCGGCCGCGGCGCTCAAGGGACGGTCGGGCGGCGAGTCCGAGACCGGCGGGTCGTCGAACGTCGAGGAGTCGATCGACGTGGACGTGCCGGTGCGGACAGCCTACGACCAGTGGACGCAGTTCGAGCAGTTCCCGCAGTTCATGGAGGGCGTCGAGCGGATCCAGCAGCTCGACGACAAGCGCCTGCACTGGGTCGTCTCCGTGGCCGGCAAGACGACGGAGTGGGACGCCGAGATCACAGAGCAGCACCCGGATCACCGGATCGCGTGGAGGAGCATCGACGGCAAGCCGAACGCCGGCGTGGTCACGTTCCACCAGCTGACGCCGGACACCACGCGGATCATGGTCCAGATGGACTACGACCCTGAGGGGATCGTGGAGACGGTCGGCGACAAGCTCGGGTTCGCCAAGCGGCGGCTGACGGGCGACCTCCAGCGCTTCAAGGAGCTGATCGAGGGCCGCGGCGTCGCGTCGGGCGCCTGGCGCGGCGAGATCGAGAACGCCTCGGATTGAGCCAGAGGTCGGCCCGGCGGCGATCGTCGCCGGGCCGACCGACGTCCGGCCGTGACGGTGCGGGCCTGCCTGGACGGGAAACCGCCCGACGCTTCGCTACCCTGTGTCCGTGCCGCGCCTCGAGGACGTCAGGGAGCTGATCGAACGCGCCATCCCGGGCGCTCGCGTCGAGGTCGAGGACTTCGCGGGCGGCGGCGGCGACCACCTGACGGCCCGCGTGGTCTCGGAGCGGTTCGCCGGACTGTCCCGCCTCGAACAGCACCGCCTGGTCTACGCCGCCGTCGAGGCGGAGCTCGGCTCGGGCGCCATCCACGCGTTGTCGATCAAGACCGCCGTTCCCGGTCAGACCTGAGGAGTACCCATGTCCGCCATCCTGAGCGAGCAGGAGATCAGCGAGCAGATCAGCCGGATCATCGCCGAGAACCGCGTGGCGCTGTTCATGAAGGGCACGCCCGAGCAGCCGCGCTGCGG
>CADCWC010000448.1 GCA_902806305.1 uncultured Thermoleophilia bacterium
GCCGGCACCTCGACCTCCCCGCGAGGTCGATCGCCCCCGAGGGGGCTGGCGAGCACTTCGGGTGGTTGGCGGGCTTCGCCGCGCTCGACGTCCGCGCCTCGAGTGCGCTGACCCGCGAGCGGCTCGGGTGGCGGCCAAGCCGTCCGGGGCTCATCGACGACCTCGAGCAGGGCCACTACTTCCGGGAGCCGACGGCCTGAGCGATCGGGGTCAACCGACCTGCGGCGCGGCGAGCTGGCCGCGCAGCGAGGCGATCTCGGTGACGGCGAGGCCGACGTACGCGGTGCGGGTGACGGCGAGGTCGTGCTCGAGCATGCTGATGTAGCCGTCGTCGTCGCCGAGCCCGGCGGCGATGGCGTCGAAGTGCTCGGCGGTGAGGCGTCCGAGCCGCATGCGCATGTCGTGAGCGGTCATGTCGTGCACCAGCGCGGCCGCAGGGTCGGCAGGCGGAAGATCCGGCGGGCGCGGCGCTCGGCGCGCCGTGCTGCGTCGCGGTCGCGACGCCACTCACCGAGCGTCTGTCGCTCGGGGACGTCGCAGGCGATGGAGCTGAAGCAGGTGGAGGGAAGGGCGGTGGAGGTCATGCCGCCAAGCTACGCGGGCACCGGCGCGCTGTCGTCGGCCTCAGGGCGTGACCTGCGGCCGTCCGCCGTCCTCCCCGGGATGTAGGGACGCCTCGTCTACGCCATGCGGCGTAGGCCCAAGTCGCCTCTGGTGGCCGACGACGCGGCGCCGCATGGAGGGGAAGCTGCCGACTCCGCTCCACGACCTCCAAGAGGGAGATCCCAGTGCCCGCTCGAGATGACATCCCGCAGGACCGCTCGGTACTTGGTCGGCTGGCCGGCGGCTCGTTCAGACGCCGCCGCATCGTGCTGCTGGGCTGGCTGGCCGCCCTGGCCCTCGCCGTGGTGGCGTCGATGACGCTGGGTGGCGAGTACGGCGTCGACTACGCCACCCCGGGGTCCGAGTCCAGGGCCGCCTCGCAGACGCTGGCCGCGGAGTACGGCGGCCGGTCCGACGAGTCGGTCGACATCGTCTACGCCTCCGACACCTCGGTCACCGACCCGGCGGTGCGCGGTCCAGTCGACGAGCTGTTGACGCAAGCCGGGCGACTGGAAGGCCTGACCGGCGGCGTGAGCACCGCGGACGCCGAGGTCAGCCCCGACGGGCGGACCGCCGTCGTCAGCGTCCCGCTGGACCGCCTGCCCGACTCGGTCCCGCCGGCGACCGGCGAGCGGCTGCTGGCCATGGCCGAGGCCCTGACCACCTCCTCGCAGACGGTGGCCATCGGCGGCGCCGAGGTCGGCCAGGTCGTCGAGGCGGGCGCCTCGTCGGAGCTCATCGGCCTCGGCGTGGCGGCCATCGTGCTGCTGCTCACCTTCGGTGGGGCGATCGCGGCCGGGCTGCCGCTGGTCACCGCGCTGTTCGCGGTCGGCGTCAACGTCATGCTCGGCGGCGTCGTGGCGGCGCTGCTCGACACGCCCGACTGGGCGGCGCAGGTCGCGATCATGATCGGCCTCGGGGTCGGCATCGACTACGCGCTGCTGATCCTCACCCGTCAGCGCGCCGCGCTGGCGCAGGGCCTGACGCCCCACGCGGCCACCGTCGAGGCCATGGGCACCGCGGGGCGCTCGGTCGTCATCGCCGGCGCGACGGTCATCATCTCGATGCTCGGGCTGTTCCTGATGCGCCTGCCCTACCTGTACGGCGTGGCGCTCTCCGCCAGCCTCGCCGTGCTGCTGGTCCTCGCCGCCAACCTGACGCTGCTGCCGGCGATGCTGGGCTTCGCCGGCCGCGGCGTCAACCGCCTGAAGATCCCCGGGCTGGGCCGCGTGGCGGCCGATCCCGACCGCACCCGGGCCGCACGCTGGGCCCGCGGCGTGCAGCGCCGCCCGAAGCTTGCCGTCGTCGCCTCGATCGCGCTGCTGCTGGCGATGACCGCACCGCTGACGGGGATCCGGTTCGGGTTCCCCGACGCCGGCAACGAAGCGTCCTCCTCGACGACCCGCGTGGCCTACGACCTGGTCTCCGAGGGCTTCGGCCCCGGCGCCAACGGCCCGCTCGTCGCGGTCGTCGACACCCCCGACGCCGCCGCCGAGGCGCGGCTGGCGCCGCTGACCGCCCAGCTCGAGCAGGTCCCGGGCGTCAAGGCCGTCGGCGAGCCTCAGCCCAGCCCGTCGGGCACCACCCACCTGGTCGCCATCACCCCCACCACGTCGCCCCAGGACGACGCCACGAACGAGCTCATCGAGCGACTGCGCGACGGACCGCTGGCCGCCGCGGGGCTGAACGCCGACCTGGGCGGCGCGACGGCGGCCAGCGTCGATCAGAGCAGCGCGACCGCGAGCCGGCTGCCCCTGTTCATCGGCGGCGTCATCGGCCTGTCGTTCCTGCTGCTGCTGGTGGCCTTCCGCGCGCCGGTCGTGGCCCTGAAGGCCGGCGTGCTGAACCTGCTGTCCATCGGCGCCGCGTACGGCGTGGTCTCGCTGGTGGCCGAAGGCGGCTGGGCCGGGCAGCTGATCGGGATCGACACCGACCTGCCGGTCCCGCCGTTCATCCCGGTGATGATGTTCGCGGTCCTCTTCGGACTCTCCATGGACTACGAGGTGTTCCTGATCTCGCGGATCAAGGAGGAGCTGGCCAAGGGCGGTGACGCCCGCATGGCCGTGGTCGCCGCGGTGGCCCGCACCGCCAAGGTCATCACCGCCGCCGCGGCGATCATGGTCGCGGTCTTCGCCGCCTTCGCCCTGAGCCCCGAGGTCTTCCTCAAGCTCATCGGCGTCGGCCTGGCCACCGCGATCCTCATCGACGCAACGATCGTGCGGATGCTCCTGGTTCCCGCCGTCATGGAGCTCCTGGGTGACAGGGCATGGTGGGCGCCGCGCTGGCTCAAGCGCCTGATCCCCGAGGTCCACCTCGAAGGAGCGGCGCCCCGCCCGGTCCCCGCCTGACCTCAGCACGATCCGCATGACGAGGCATCCGCCCGGGCCCTGCGCCCGGGCGGGCGTCGTTCGCGGGGGCGTTCTCCGCGCGCGCCCGTCAGGCTGCGAGCAGCTCGGTCGCGTCGGCGCCGGCCGCCGGGCCGGAGTCCTCGCGCGCGAGGGCGACCAGCGCCTGCGCGTCCGCGGTGGTCAGCGCCGCGGCGTAGCGGGCCGCGAGCGCCTGCCGATCGGCGTCGAGGGCGGGGTCGACCGCGTCGGGGGTGACCTCCGTGGCGAGCAGGGCGGCACGGGCCCGTTGCAGCGAGGAGGTGACCGACGCCACGCTCGTGTCCAGCAGCTCGGCCGCCTCCCTGGCCGGCACGCGCAGGACGGCGCACAGGACAAAGGCCGCGCGCTGGCGCGGCGGGAGGACCTGGACCGCGACGACGCACGCGAGGCGCACCGTCTCACGGTGCAGGACGACCGCGGCGGGATCGGCGCCGTCGTCATCCGGCTCTCTCGCCCCGACCGCCTGGGCGACGACGTCGGCCGGGGACTCGCAGGCGTCGGACGACGGCATGGCGAGCGGCCGCCGGGCGCTGAGGTGCAGCTCGTCGAGGCAGACGTTCCGGGCGATCCGGAAGAGCCACGCCGCGAGCGGGGCGCGACCCTCGAAGCGGTGGCCGGCGCGCCAGGCGCGCAGCAGCGTCTCCTGGACGGCGTCCTCGGCCACGGCCCCGGAGCCGAGCATCCGGCGGCACAGCCTGGTCAGGGCGGGCCGGTGGCGTTCGAGGGCGTCCGTGGTCAGGTCGGGACCGGCAGACGCGTCGGGCAGGCGGTCGGG
>CADCWC010000449.1 GCA_902806305.1 uncultured Thermoleophilia bacterium
GCGCCGCATCGGCCGCACGGGCCGCGCGGGCGCCACGGGCATCGGGATCACGTTCGTGATGGGCGAGCAGCGCCGCGACGTGGCGAAGATCGCCGCCGAGCTCGACCTGCACGCCGAGTTCGCCGCGGCGGGCTTCCCGACCGAGCAGCAGCGCCGGGTCACGCACCCGAACTCCTCGCCGGCCGGCCGCCGCTTCCAGAGCGGCAGCACGAGCGCCAACGACGGGCGCCGCCGGCGCTCGGGCCGCCCGCGGCCCCGCGTCTAGCCCACCCCGGAGGATCCCGGCGGGGCCCGCCTTGCTCAGGCCCCGCCGATGCCCTCCACCACGGTGCCGCTGCCCGCGCACATCGCGCACTGCGCACCGTCGAGCAGGCCCGACCCGCCGCAGTCCGGGCACACGTTCTCGCCCGTGCCCGGCGTGCCCGCGGGCGCCTCGTCGCCCGGAGCCATCGCCGGCTGCGTCGGGTCGTCGGGCGGCGTGGGGGAGGGCGTGCTCATGGCTCCGGGCGTACCCGTCGCCGCTCCTCGCCCCTACCAGCGCTGGTGGACGTGGGGCGCGATGCGCTCCTCGTAGACCGCCGCGATCCGCGCCATGGCGTCGTCGCCGAGGGAGGGGACGTCGCTCGCCGCGGCGTTGCCCGCCGCCTGCTCGGGATTGCGCGCCCCCGGGATGACGGTGGACACCCCCGGATGCATGAGGATCCAGCGCAGCGCGAGCTGGGCGAGCGACGCGCCCTGCGGGACGAGCGGGCGCAGCTCCTCCACCGCATCGAGGCCCGCCTCGAGCGGGACCCCGGCGAACGTCTCGCCGACGTCGAACGCCTCGCCGTTGCGGTTGTAGGAGCGGTGGTCGTCGGCGGCGAACGTCGTCTCGCGGGTGTACTTCCCGCTCAGGAGCCCCGAGGCCAGCGGCACCCTGACGATGACGCCGACCCCGCGGCGCGCCGCCTCGTCGAGGAACAGCCGAGCGGGGCGCTGGCGGAACGGGTTGAAGATGATCTGCACCGACGCCACGCCCGGGAACTCGATCGCCTTGAGCGCCTCCTCGACGCGCTCGACGCTGACGCCGTACGCCGCGATCCGGCCCTCGGCGACCATCGCGTCGAGGTCGGCGAACACCTCGGGGCGGAAGTAGAGGTCGGTCGGCGGGCAGTGCAGCTGCACCAGGTCCAGCGTGTCCATCCCGAGGTTCTCGCGGGAGCGGTCGTTCCACGCCCGGAAGTGCTCCGGGGAGTAGTTCTCCACGGTCTGCTCGGCCCGGCGGCCCATCTTCGTGGCGACGAGGATCCGCTCGCCGCCGCGCTCGCGCCGCAGGCGCCCGACGAGGCGCTCCGAGCGCCCGTCGCCGTAGACGTCGGCGGTGTCGAAGAACGTCACGCCGGCGTCCGCGGCGGCGTGCAGCGTCGCCAGGGCCTCGTCCTCGTCCACCTCGCCCCAGTCCGCGCCGATCTGCCAGGCGCCGAAGCCGATCTCCGAGACGTCGCGGCCGAGCCGGCCCATGGTGCGTGTGCGCATCGGCGTCACGCTAGATGACGCGGCCGGAACGACGACGGGCGCCCCTGTTCGGGGCGCCCGCATCCTTCCCGGGTCCTGCGGTCCCGGCCGTCCGTGGCCGGGGTTGCTGCTAGTTCGTGATGGTGACGGGACCCTGATCGCTCCTGCAGACCGTGCGCGTGTCGCCGCTGCGGTCGACGGCGGCGCCGAGGACCGCGACGGGGCCGACCTTGACGCCGCAGATCTGCGCGGCAAGCTGGGCGGCCACGCCGATGTCCACGTTCTCGAGAACCGTGACGTCGCCGACGTTGACGTTGACAAGCCCGTCCTGGTCGACCGGCTGAGCGACGGCGGCCGGGGCCGCGACCGCGCCGAACGACAGCGAGCCGGCGGCGAGGACGGCGGCGAAGCGGGTGCTGCGGCGAGTGAGAAGCATGGGACGTCCCTTCTGTAGATGACGGCGTCCTGACTTGAGACTGCCACAACCAACCATGAGACAAACATGTCTCACAAAGAAACCGTAGAGTGTGGCCAACCGATGTCCCCCCAGCCCGCCAGGAAGGCGCTTCCCGAGCGCGTCGCCGGCGCGATCCTCGACGGCGCGGCGCGGACGCTCGCGGCGCAGGGGACCGCCGCGAGCATGACGGACGTGGCGGCGGCGGCCGGCGTCGCCCGCGCGACCGTCTACCGCTACTTCCCCAACCGGCAGGTCCTGCTCGACGAGCTCGCGGGGCTGGCGCTGCGGGAGATCGACGACCGGCTCGGGTCCGCGCGGCTCGACGAGGTACCCGTCCAGGAGGGAGTCACCCGCGTGGTGCGCGCGCTCGTCGACGTCGGAGACCTCTTCACCGTCCTCGCGCGCGAGCGCGCCCGCCCCGACCAGGTCGACCGCACCTTGTCCGGCCCGGTCGCGCAGCTGCTTCAGCGCGGCCGCGACGACGGGGAGATCCGGGACGACCTGCCGGTGCCGTGGCTCACCGAGGCGTTGCTCGGGCTGACGCTCAGCGTGCTCACGTCCTCGCCACGGCGCGGGCGCGAGGACACGGTGGCCGCCATCACGAGCCTGGTCCTCGACGGCGCGACGCGCCGGGGCCCGCGACTGCCATGACGGGCGTCCCCGCCGGCGCACCCACCTCCGAAGGAGACGCCATGCCCCAGGTCCCCCTGCCGCCGACGGCCGAGCAGGAGGGGGCGTCCGACGCGGCGTCGCTGCTGCACGAGCTCGTCGCCTACCTGCGGCAGAGCCGCAGCGAGCTGCGCGAGCAGTGGGCCCTGCGCATCACGGACGCCCGGCTGCTGACGGTGATGACCGCGGACGAGATCTTCTCGGAGGTGACCGCGGTCTACGACAACTACGTCGACGCGCTGGAGACCGGGAGCGTCGAGACGCTCCAGGCCTACGCGCGCGACCTGTCCGAGCGGATCATCCCCCGGGGCGTGGAGACGCACGAGGTGCTCGGCATCGTGCTCCTCCTCCGCGACGTCCTCGCGCGGGCGCTGTTCGTCAAGTACGAGCACGACGGCGGCCTGCTCACCCGCATCCTCGACGCCTACGAGCCGGCCGCGAACCGCATCGCGGTGACCGTCGGCGTGAGCTTCGTCGAGGAGCGCGAACGGGTGATCCGCGAGCAGCAGGAGGCCATCCGCGAGCTGTCGACGCCCGTCCTGCAGGTGCGCGACCGCCTGCTGATCCTGCCGATCATCGGCGTGGTCGATCCGCGCCGCGCCCGCCAGCTCACCGAGCAGCTGCTCTCGGCGATCCAGTCCAACCGCGCGCGCGTCGTCGTCATCGACATCACGGGCGTGGCCTCCATCGACCTCACCGTGGCCAACCACCTCGTCCAGACCGTCGAGGCGGCGAGGCTCATGGGCGCCAGCGCGATCATCACCGGACTGTCGTCGGAGATCGCGCAGACGCTGGTCGACCTCGGCGTTGACCTGAGCATGATGCGGACGGTCGGGGACCTCCAGGGCGGCCTGGAGGAGGCCGAGCGCCTGCTCGGGCATCGCGGCGACGGCGGCGAGCCGGCGGCCGAGCGCAGCACGATGTAGCGCGGCAGCCATGTCGGTCGCCATCCTCCGCCAGGGCGACTACCTCATCGCCTCGATCCAGTCCGACCTCACCGACGGCGAGGTCCTCGCGCTGCGCGACGACCTCTCCGAGCGGATCGGGCGCCTGCGCTGCCGCGGCCTGGTCGTCGACGTCGCCGCCCTCGAGGTCATCGACTCCTTCGTGGCGCGGGCGCTGCGGCAGATCGCGATCACCGCCA
>CADCWC010000450.1 GCA_902806305.1 uncultured Thermoleophilia bacterium
CGGACCGCGAAGTGGGGGGCCCTCGGGCCGGCGGGCCCGGCGCTCGAGGTGACGGACCGGCTGGAGGCCCCTTTGCGACGAGAACGACCCGGAGCGACACGGATCGGACGACCGCACGCCGCGGCCGCCGCGCTGACGGTCGCCCTGACGCTGCCCGCGTCGGCCACGGCCGAGGTGCCGCGCTACGGCCACGGCATCGGGCTCTCGCAGGTGGGCGCGCAGAACCGGGCGCGCCTCGGACACGGCGCCACGCAGATCCTGAACTTCTACTACCCGGGCTCGCGACCCGTCAGCGTGCCGCCCACGAAGGTGCGGGTCCGGTTCTACGACCGTCCGGTGGTACGGATCCGGACGTCGCCCCGGTTCCCCCGGGGCGTGACCGTGTCGGTCCGGCGGGGACGGATGGCGTTCGGCCGCAAGCGGCTGCCGTACGCCGCGGCGATCGTCCGAGGGCCCGTCTGCCTCCGCAGGTGCTACCGCGGCCACCTCGTCATCCGCCTCGTCGGCGGGCGACTGCGGGTCGTGAACCACGTGGCGATGGAGGACTACCTGCGCTCGGTCGTGCCCTCGGAGATGCCGTGGACCTGGAACCACGAGGCGCTGCGCGCCCAGGCGGTCGCCGCCCGGTCCTACGCCCTCTACGCGATCCAGGCCTCGCGCCGCCGGGACTGGGACGTCTGGCAGGACACGCGCTCGCAGGCCTACTGGGGCATGGAGCAGGAGACGTCGCGGACGGACGCGGCCGTCGCCTCGACCCGCGGCCGGGTCCGCGTCCACGGTCGCCGCGTCATCCTGGCCATGTACACGGCGGCGAACGGCGGCCGGACCGTGGCCTTCCCCGGCATCCCGTACCTGCCGTCGCGGCGCGACCGGTTCGACTGAGAGGCGTGGCAGGTCCGAGGGGCCGCCACCGGGGCTCCCTCGGTGGTGCGGGCCCGACGAGTTGCCTACGCTCCACCCATGTGCCGGAACATCCGCCAGCTCCACAACTTCGACCCGCCCGCCACGGACGACGAGATCCGTGACGCCGCGCTCCAGTACGTGCGCAAGGTCAGCGGCTCCTCGCGACCGTCGCGGGCGAACGCCGAGGCCTTCGAGCGCGCCGTCCACGCCGTCACGGACGCCACGGCGCGCCTGCTCGACGAGCTCTCCACGACCGCGCCGCCGAAGGACCGCGAGACCGAGGCGCTGAAGGCGCGCGCCCGGGCCGCGCTGCGTCGGACCGCCTGACGGACGGGCCGGCGGCGGGTCGCCGCCGCCCTCGCCCGTCCGCTCGTCGTGGAGCCCGTCGTCGTGCGTCGCGTCGTCGGACTGCGCACCGCCTCGGGGCGCCGTGACGCCTCGGGTGGCACGTTCGAGCCGCCGCTGCGGCGGTGGGCCGGCTGGGACGCCGCGGCGCCTGACGCCCGTCCCCGACCGGACCGGACGCCTACGCTAAGGTAACCCTCATTGTGGAGATGGTCCGCCTCCAGGGAGTGACGAAGCGCTTCGGCGCCGTGACCGCCGTCGAGGACGTCGACGTGACGGTCGAGGCGGGCGAGATCGTGGCCGTGCTCGGCCCGAGCGGCTGCGGCAAGACGACGCTGCTCCGGCTGATCGCGGGCTTCGAGGCCCCCGACGCCGGCTCGGTGCACGTCGAGCGGCGGGTCGTGGCCGGTCCCGCCTGGGTGCCGCCCGAGCGCCGGCACGTCGGCATGGTCTTCCAGGACTACGCGCTCTTCCCGCATCGCACCGTGGCCGACAACGTGGGCTTCGGCCTGGCGCGGGCTCGACGAGGTCGACGCGTTCCGGAGGTGCTCGCCCTCGTGGGGCTCGACGGCCAGGGCGGGCGGTATCCGCACGAGCTCTCGGGCGGCCAGCAGCAGCGGGTGGCGCTGGCGCGGGCGCTCGCGCCGGAGCCCGCGACCATCCTGCTGGACGAGCCGTGGAGCAACATCGACCCGCTGCTGCGCGGGTCGATGCGTGCCGAGGTCGTCGAGATCCTGCGGCGTGCCGGCACGACGGCCGTCGTCGTGACTCACGATCAGGAGGAGGCGTTCTCCGTCGCCGACCGCATCGTCCTCCTGCGGGACGGCCGCGTCGTGCAGGCGGGCGCGCCCGAGGCGGTCTACACGTCGCCGGTCGACCGCTGGGCGGCGACCTTCGTCGGCGCGGCCAACTTCGTGGTCGGCGACGTCTCGGACGGCCGCGTGGCGACACCGCTCGGCACCTTCGTCGTCGACCGGGAGACCGGCGGCCGGGTGGAGGTGCTCGTGCGGCCCGAGCTGCTCGAGCTGCTGCCGGCCCCGACGGGCAGCGCGCAGGTCGTGGGACGCGAGTTCCGCGGCCACGACGTCTTCTACCGGATCGTCCTCGCCGACGGCGAGACCGTGTTCGCCCATCGACCGTCGAACGAGGTCGTCCCGCTCGGCGCCCGGGTCGACGTGCGGCTGCACGACCGCGCGCCCGTCGTCTTCGGCTGACCCGCCCACGTTGCCGGACGCAACCGCCGCGTCGCCGGTCGACGTCTCTTAGGGTGCCCTAAGTACGTCACCCCTTTCCCGAGGAGCCTCCTCGTGCGTCCGTTCCGCCACCTGCCACTCCGCCTCGTCGCCCTGCCGGCGTTGCTCCTGACCCTCACCGCGTGCGGCGGCGACGACGACGTCGCGGCCGGCCAGGACACCGCGGCCGGCGACGCCCGCGGTGGGTCGCTGACCGTCTACTCCGGCCGCTCCGAGGAGTACGTCGGCCCGGTCCTCGAGAAGTTCGAGCAGGCGCGAGGCGTCGACGTCGAGGTCCGCTACGGCGACACCGCCGAGCTCGCCGCCACCATCGCCGAGGAGGGGGACAACACACCGGCCGACGTCTTCATCGCCCAGGACGCGGGCTCGCTCGGGGCCGTGGCCGCCGAGGGCCTGTTCCGGCCACTGCCTGCCGCCACGGTCGAGCTGGTCGACGCGCGCTTCCGCGCGGCAGACCGGACCTGGGTCGGCACGTCCGGCCGGGCCCGGGTCGCGATCTACAACACGACGACGCTCGGGCCAGCCGACCTCCCGACGTCGGTCCTCGACATGACGGATGCCCGGTGGAAGGACCAGGTCGGCATCGCCCCGAACAACGCGTCGTTCCAGGCGTTCGTGACCGCCCTGCGCCTCGACCGGGGTGACGAGACGGCCCGGACCTTCCTGCAGGGCCTGAAGGACAACGGCGCCCGGCTGTACGAGAGCAACAGCCAGATCGCCGAGGCGGTCGCCGCCGGGGAGATCGAGGTCGGACTCGTCAACAACTACTACCTCCACCAGCTCCGCAAGGAGCAGCCGGACGCCCCGGCCGCGAACCACTTCTTCGCCGCGGGCGACCCTGGCGCGCTCATCAACTCGGCCGGGGTCGGCGTGCTGCGGACCTCGGACGACGCGGCGTCCGGCGAGGCGCTGGCAGCGTTCCTCCTCGCCGAGGAGGGGCAGTCCTACTTCGCCGAGGAGGTCGGCGAGTATCCGCTCGTCGCGGGCGTGTCGCCACCGCCGGGCTCGCCGCCGCTCGCAGACGTGCAGGGTCCGCGGCTGACGCTCGCCGACCTCGGCCCCGAGCTCGAGGACACGCTGCGCATGCTCAGCGAGGTGGGTCTCACGTCGTGAGCGTGGCAGGTGCCGTCCGGCCGCCCCGGCGGCGCGCCGGTCGGCCGCCTGCCGCGCTGCTCGTCGCCGCGCCGGTCGTGTTGGCGCTCGTGTCGCTCCCGCTCGCCTACCTGGTCGTCCGGGCGGGCGGCGGCGGGGCGG
>CADCWC010000451.1 GCA_902806305.1 uncultured Thermoleophilia bacterium
GCGCAGCGTGGCGGGCGCGCTGCGGCTGAGCCCGTTCACGACCCACGCCGCGACGGTCGGCCTGCGGAGCGCCGCGACGGCGGCCGCCGCGTCACGACGGCGCGCCTGGCGCAGGCGCTTCGCGACGGCCGTCCGCATGGCCGTGAAGTCGCCGGGCGCCGCGGCGTAGAGCCGGTCGAGCTCCTGCTCGAGCTCCTCGTCGGGACCTGGGCCCGTCGTCGGTTCGTCGTCGGCAGTCACGCCGCCGCCGATCCTACCGCCACCCCGCCTTCCGCCTCGGCCGCTCGTCGGTCGCGGGCCGGCGGCACCCGACGCGGGCGATCAGCGCAGGTCCTCAGACGGCGACCGGCCGCACGCCGAGCGCCTCGGCCGCGGCGGCGAGCTCGACGTCGCGCCGACCCGGCGCGAGGGCGTTGTGGTGCGTCGCCCCGGACGAGATCCACGCCTCCGAGACGCGCGTCGCGTCGCCGGCGTCGTACCTGAACATGCCGTTCGGACCGCGCATGTGCCGGTACCGGCTCTCGACGATCTCCCCGGTGGCCCAGACGAGATGCCAGGTGTCGCCGATCGGTGACATCGACAGCATCGTGGCCGGACCGCGCCGCAGCGCGAAGGAGACGCTCGCGCCCTCCCCGTGGCGCCCGGGATAGTGGTCGTTCGCCTCGATCGCGACCGCCCCCGGGGGCTCGGCCCACGCCGGGTCCCCCTCGCCACCGGCCGCCACCAGCATCAGGCCGCTGGACGGCTCCGGCGCGTAGGTCTCGTGGTAGAGCGCCGCGCCCGCGATCCGGCGCGCGAGGAACAGCGCCACGCCGGCCGGCTGGTCGCCGGTGCACGAGAGGGCGACGCCGCGCAGCGCCTCCCGGGCGACGCCCAGACACGCCGGGATGCCGACCGTCGAGGAGAAGCGGAGCAGTGGTCCGTGGCAGTTCACCGTGCCCCCCACCACGCCGTGCCGGTCGACCAGGATCCGGATCGCCTGCGCGAGCCGGGCGGCGCGCGCCGACCCGGGGGGCGGCTCCCCCCAGCCGACCGCACGGAGCTCGTCGAGGACCGCGGCCGCCGACAGGTCGTCGACGCCGGTGAAGGCGTCGTCGAGCTCGTCGGCGCCGACCGAGACCTCCCGGACCCCGAGCCGCGCGAGGTCCTCGGGCGTCGACCGCACGTTGAGGTATGTCTCCTGGGGCTCGCCGATACGGAGCAGGAGCTTCCCGCGGAGCGCACCCGCGGCGGCGGCGCCGCGGATCACACGGAGCAGGCGCTCCAGCGCCGCCGGATCGCCGAGCGGCGCGGTCACGACGGGCGCCGGTCGCCCGCGGCGCAGCAGCACGTTGGCCAGCATCAGGCAGGCCACCGTCGTCGAGTTCTCGGTCGCCTCGGCCTGTGACAGGTCCGCGGCCATCCGCTGGACGGGGACGCAGTTCCAGATCACGAGCGGCGTCCCGGGTGCGCCCTCGAGGACCGTCAGGCCGAGCGGTGCGGGCACAGCCATCGTCGGCGCGTAGACGACGGCGTCGAGCCGCTCGCGGCGGAACGCCTCGCGGGCCGCTCGGGCGTCGCGCTCCGTCTCGATCACGCCGGGGTGGACGACGTCCGCGTGGGCGGCGAGCGTCGTGACGCAGCGATCGGCGATGCCGCGCACGCGGGCCGCGAAGCCGTCGCCCATGTCCTCGTCGAAGAAGGTGTACCGCGGCGCGATCAGGCCGACCCGTGGTCGCGGGACGACCGGCGGTGCGGCGGACGGGCGGCCTGTCGGCGTGGGACCCATGGTGGACGTGGTGCTCCTGCGGGGGAGGTCGGCGTGGCCGCGGAGGCGTCCGCAGCACCGGACGGTGCCCGCCGAGGACCACGGCATCATGTCGGCTACGGCACGGCGGGTCGACGAGGGGGCGCTCGGCGTGCGCGGTCGCGCCCCCTCGACGCGGTCGCCACGACGCTCGTCGGGCGACTCGAGAGGACGCCCGAGCCCTGACCCGAGGAGCCACCGCGCCATGACCCCCGCAGACTTCCGAGCCGGAGCCGCGCACCTGTCGATCGAGCCACCGCTCGGCCTGCCGATGGTCGGGTTCGTCCGCCAACCGTGGCGCGGCACGGGCTACGGCCTGCCGCTCGAGGTGACGGCGCTCGTCCTCGAGCGCGAGGGTCGGCGGGTCGTCGTCTGCGGGCTCGACGTGACGATCCTCAAGACCGCGGCAGCCGACCGGCTGGTCGACCGGATCGCCGCGGCGGTCGGCGCCGACCCCGCGGGCGTGCTGGTCAACGTGCAGCACTCGCACCTCGCGCCGCTCGCCGATCGGGACGCGGCCCACTTCGTCGGCGGCGACTACCCGTCGGACGTGCGGCGCCTCGCCGAGGCGTGGATGGAGGCCATGGAGGACAAGGTCGTGTCGGCGTGCCTGCTCGCCGCAGGCCGACTCGAGCCCGCCCGGGTGGCGTGGGCCGTCGCCACGGTGGACGAGGCGGTCAACCGCCGCGAGCGTGCCGCCGACGGGCGCACCGTCCTCGGCTGGAATCCCGACGGCCTGGTGGACACGGACGTCGTCGCGCTTCAGGCCCGGCGGCGCGACGGCACGGCGATCGGCACGGTCGTCGGCTACGGCTGCCATCCGGTGACGACGGGCTACGACATGTCGATCTACTCGGCGGACTATCCGGGAGCGCTGCGGGAGACGATCCGGCGGAACGGCGGCGGGGACTGCGTCTTCCTGCAGGGCGCCGGGGGGAACGTGCTGCCGCGCGTCGCCTTCACCACGGACGAGCGCGAGGCCGAGCGGGTCGGGCGGCGGCTCGCCCTGTCGGCCCTGGCCGCCCTCGCGGGACGCGGCGCCGCTCCCCGGCGGGCGCGGCGTCAGGAGGAGGCGTCCACCGTCCCGATCATCGCCTACCGGGTCGAGGAGGACTGGACCGCGGCACCCGCGCTCGAGGCCGCGGTGACGCGCTGCCGCTTCGCGCTCGCGCCGCTGCCGTCGGCCGAGGAGATCGCCGAGCTCCGGGCGGACTTCGACCGGCGCCTCGAGGCGGCACGCGCCTCGGGCGACGTCGGCCGCGTGAAGATCGCCCACGTCGCCGCGACGTGGGCTCGTGGCGTCGAGGAGATCGTCGCGGGCCGGCGGCCGCTGCCGCGACCGGAAGGTCCCGTGCACGCGGTGCGGATCGGCGAGGGCGCCATCGTCACCGGCCCCGGGGAGACGTTCACCGAGATCGGGCTGGCCGTGCGCGAGCGCTCCCCCGGCCTCCCGACCCTCTACGCCGGCTACACGAACGGCTGCCTCGGCTACTTCTCGACCGCGAGCGAGTACGCCCACGGCGGGTACGAGCCCGGGACCTCGCATCGTGGCTACGAGCTCCCCGCGCCCTTCGACCCTGGGAGCGAGCGCCTCCTGGTCGAGACCGGCGTCCGCCTCGTCGAACGGCTGTGGCCGGGACGGCCGCCGTGGCCCGACGCGCAGGGCTGGACCGCCTCGGGCGTCGTGCCGCGGCAGGCGCCCGATCCCGTCGACCACCCTGGCGAGGCCGGTGCCCCCGGCGAGCCGCGCTGGTCCACGGACGTGGCGGGCTGAGCCTCGATCCACCGTCTCGATCACCTCCGCTTCGCGTAGCGACACGGTCCGTTCTCGGACGTCTCGGACGTGCTGCTGCGGCGCAGGGCAGGCGGGACGCCTGTTCAAGCCGCGGCAGCGCGGAGCGACCGCCTGGGCGGGAGGCCGCGCAGGGCCGGAACCAGGCGCGAAGCGGCTGGGACGCCCCGAGG
>CADCWC010000452.1 GCA_902806305.1 uncultured Thermoleophilia bacterium
ATGCACATCGGCTGGACGCTGCTCATCACGATCGGGCTGGCGCGCGCCGTCTCGGACTGGCGGCTGCGGTTCCTCGTGGCGCTCCACCCGGTGGCGATGCTCCTGGCCGTGGTCGCCACGGGCAACCACTTCCTGCTCGACGCGATCGTCGGCGCGGGGATCGCCCTTGCGGCGCTCGTCGCCGTGCGCACCCTGCGCCGCCCCGCGAGGCTGCGGACCGGCACCGTCTCGCGTGCCGGGAGCCCGGCGCCGGCCTACGGCCGCGTCGCCGTGGGCGTCCGCGGCGGCGACTGAGCGCAGGCCGCCCCGGAACCCGCCGGCCGGGGGTCGAGCACCTCGCGGCGGAGCAGATCCTCGACCGTCTCGCGTCGCGTCGCGAGACGGGCCTCGCCCCCGTCGACGAGCACCGCGGCAGGCCGGCCGAAGAGGTTGTACGGCGTCGCGAGCGACTGGTGGTAGGCGCCCGTCACGGGGACCGCCACGACGTCGCCCGGCCGCGGCGCGGCGAGCCCCACGTCGTGCGCCAGCACGTCGCCCGACTCGCAGTGGTGCCCGCAGAGGTCGTACCGCCCGTCGGGCGTCGCCGTCGGGCGCCCGGCCAGCACGGGCGCGTAGGCGGTGTCGTAGAGCGCGACGCGCAGGTTGTCGCCCATCCCGCCGTCGACCGCCACCCAGGTCGTCCCGGCGCTGCGCTTGACCGTCAGGATGCGGTAGAGGGTGACCCCGGCCGGCGCGACCACGGAGCGTCCCGGCTCGAGCACCAGCTCGGGCACCGGCCGGCCGACCTCGGCGAAGGCCCGGACGACCGACGCGACGACCGCCGCGGCGTAGGCGCGCGGGTCGGGCGACGGGTCGCCGCAGCGGTACGCGACGCCGAGCCCGCCGCCCAGGTCGAGCACCTCGGGCGAGAGGTCGTGGTCCGCGGCGAACCGCGCGCACCACGCGGCCGTCGAGCCGAGCGTGTCGGCGTCGACGACCTGCGAGCCGAGATGCACGTGCAGCCCCCGGAAGGTCAGCGCGCCGGGCAGCGTCGGGACGAGTGCGGCGACGTCGGCGGGCCCGAGGCCGAACTTGCTGCCGGCCTGGCCGGTCCTGATCTTGGCGTGCGTGTCGACGGCGATGTCGGGCGTCACGCGCACGAGCACGTCCTGGCGGACGCCGCGCTCGGCCGCGCGCCGGGCCAGGTCCGTCGCCTCCTCGGCCACGTCGAGCACCACGAGCGCGGCACGCGCGTCGAGCGCGGCCTCGAGGTCCTCGCCGCTCTTCGCGTTGCCGTGCACGACGAGCTCGGACCCCTCGAACCCCGCCAGGCGGGCGGCGGCGAGCTCGCCGGCCGAGGCGACGTCGGCGCCCATGCCCGCCCGGCGCAGCTCGCGCAGCACGGCGGGCACGGGGTTCGCCTTGAGCGCGAAGACCGCGCGTCCGCCGCCGGGCGCGTCGTCCAGCGGCTCGACGTAGGCCCGGGCGCGTCGGTGCAGGGTGGCGGCGTCGTAGACGTAGAGCGGCGTGCCGAAGCGATCGGCCAGGGCGTCGGCCCGCACGCCGCCGACGGTCAGGGCACCGTCCTCGAGACCGGTGCCGTCCGGGAACAGCTCGAGCGACGAGGCGCTCACGTCGGCTCCCGGGCGCCGGACCCGACGAGCGCCTCGAGGTCCGCGAGCTGGTCCCGCCAGCGTCCGGGCATCCCCCGTCCACGCCGCGCCGCGACCGCCTCGGCGGCGCTCGGCGAGGAGAACCGCTCGCCCCGCGCGATCCGCCCGGCGACCTGCGCGTGGGCCTCGCGGAAGGGGACGCCGGCGCGGACGAGCGCCTCCGCCACGTCGGTGGCCACGGTCAGGCCGTCCTCCGCGGCGGCCAGCATGCGGACGCCGTCGAAGCGCAGGCCGCCCACGGCCAGCGTCATCGTCGCGAGCGCGCCGTCGAGTGCGTCGACCTGCGCGAACACGGCCTCCTTGTCCTCCTGCAGGTCGCGGTTGTAGGCGAGCGGCAGGCCCTTCAGGAGTGCGAGCAGCCCCGTCAGCCGACCGATCGCCGTCCCGGCGCGGCCGCGCACGAGCTCGGCGACGTCGGGGTTCTTCTTCTGGGGCATCATGCTCGACCCGGTCGCCACCCGGTCGTCGAGCGTGGCCCAGCCGAACTCCGACGACGTCCAGAGGACGAGCTCCTCCCCCAGCCGCGAGAGGTGCACGAACGTCATCGCGCAGGCGTACGCGAGGTCGCACGCGAAGTCACGATCGGCGACCGCGTCGACCGAGTTCCTGAAGCTCGACCCGAGGTCCAGGTCCGCGGCGACGCCCTCAGGGTCGAGCGGAAGGCTCGATCCGGCCAGCGCCCCCGCCCCGAGCGGCGAGACGTCGGCCGCGTCCCGCGCCGCCGCCAGGCGGACGGCGTCCCGCTCGAGCGCCCAGGCGTGGGCCAGCAGATGGTGGCCGAGCGGGATCGGCTGCGCCCGTTGGAGATGGGTGAAGCCGGGGAGGAGCAGCTCGCCGTCCTCGCGGGCGCACGCCACGAGCGCCGCCTGCAGCCGTCGGAGTGAGACCAGCAGGGATCCGGCGGCGTCCTTGGCCCAGAGGCGGAACGCCGTCGCGACCTGATCGTTCCGTGACCGCCCGGCGTGCACACGACGGCCGACGTCCCCGAGCCGCGCCACGAGCCGCCGCTCGATCAGCGAGTGCACGTCCTCGTCCGTGGCGTCCCCGTCGACCGGCTCCCGCGCGATCTCGCCCAACGCCGCCACGATCGCGTCGGCGTCGTCCGTCGGGATGACGCCCTGCCGTCCGAGCATTCGCACGTGGGCCTGCGACGCGCGGACGTCGTAGGGCAGCAGGCGACGGTCGACCGCGAGCGACGAGGAGAACCGGAGGACGACCGGGTCCAGTCCGCCCTCGAGCCGACCGGCCCAGAGCGGGCCGTCTGCCGCGCCCGGTTCCGGGCCGTCCGTCACGGGCGCCCGCCGGCCGCCGCGGCGGCGTCGGCGGCGGCGCCCTGCGTGTCGGCCCAGACCCGGGTGGCCAGACCGAAGACGTGGATGAAGCCCGCCGCCGCATCGTGGCGGTAGGCGTCGCCGACCTCGTAGGTGGCGAGGTCGTGCCGGTAGAGCGGCCGCTCGGCCCGGCGCCCGGTCACGCGCAGGCCGCCCTTGTGGAGCTGCACGCGGGCCTCGCCGGTCACGCCGACCTGGGTGGCGTCCATGAAGGCGTCGATCGCCGCCCGATGCGGTCCGAACCAGAGGCCGTTGTAGACGAGCTGCGCGTAGGTGTCGGCGAGCGTGTGCTTCGTGGCCTGCAGGTCGCGATCGAGCACGAGCTCCTCGACGCCGCGGTGGGCGGCCAGGAGCAGCGCCGCGGCGGGCACCTCGTAGACCTCGCGCGACTTGATCCCGACCAGCCGGTTCTCGATCGTGTCGAGCCGGCCGACGCCGTGGGCGCCTGCGATCGCCGCGGCCCGGAGGATCAGCTCGTCCAGCGGGAGCTCCTCGCCGTCGATGGCCACGGGCACGCCCGCCACGAACCGCACGACGACGTCCTGCGGCGTGGCCGGCGCGTCGGCGAGGGCCGCCGTCAGCTCGAAGGCGTCCTCGTCGGGGGCGTACCAGGGGTCCTCCAGCGGGCCCGCCTCGATCGACCGCCCCCAGAGGTTCTGGTCGATCGAGTACGCGGCGCCCGACTTGACGGGCACCTCGATGCCGTGCCCGAGCGCCCAGGCGATCTGCTCCTCGCGCGTCCAGTGCCAGTCGCGCACC